>CAYIEP010000001.1:0-1962 GCA_964362515.1 uncultured Candidatus Saccharibacteria bacterium
GCATTCCTTTTTTTATCCAGTTAATTTGTCATAGCGAGATAACTGGATAGATTTTATAATTCGGGCTTCGGGTTTTTGATTTTATTTAAAAACTCTCGCGGTTTTAATATGCCAATTTTCCACCTCGTCAAATCTGTCTTCCGCCATAAACATAACGTCTTTTAAAATTATTTTCTGATTATTATTGAAAGCATAAAAATATTCCGGAGAAAATAAGAAAACCGCCGGCCTGTCTTCCAAGAATAAGCCTTTTATTTTTTTGACATCGCGGCCGATATTATCGGCGTCTATGCCCCTTCTTACGGACTCAATCAGCGCGTCAACGATTTTATTTTCATACATCGCCAGATTAAGTCCTGGATAAAATTTTTCCGACGAATGCCAAAAAGAATAAAGGTCGGGATTGTTGCCGAAAATATTCCCGAAAATCACCGCTTCGTAATTTCTGGTCTTGAGCGCCTCATTTATTTTTTCCGGAGAAAGAAAGGAAACATTGACTTTGACTCCTATATTTTTCCAATTTTCTTTGATAATTTCCGCGGTCTCTTTTAAAAATTCCACATCCGGCGCGATTAAATTTATTTCCAACGTCGCCGATTCTCTGTTTTTAAATTTTTTCTCCCTTATGCCGTCGTTATTTAAAATCCATCCATCGCTTTCCAAAAGCGCGCCGGCTTTTTCGTACGAGAACTCATCCGAGAAATTTTCGTCTATTTGCCAAATCCAAGAAAGAACCGGATTGTTTATTTTTATGGCGTTGCCGTTAAAAACGGCGTCGATTATAAGTTTTTTGTCAGTCGCGTAATCTAAAGCCGTTCTTATGTTTTTCTCTTTTAGAATTTCCGTTGAATAAGGATTCAAAAATACCGCGTAATATCTTGGCATTTTTGCCTTAATCAGGCTGCGCCTTATTTCAAGAGCGGAGATATTTTTTCCGCTTAAACCCCAAAAACCGTCGATTGTTCCGGAGTTGAAAGACTCAATTAATTCTTTTTGATTTTTGTAAAATTTAAATATAAACGAATCAAGGTACGGTTTTTTATTGAAATAGTTTTCATTCCTCGTGAGCGTGTAGGTTGTTATGAATCCGTCTCTTTTTTTATCAAAAGAGGCGAATTTAAACGGCCCGCTTCCTATCGGCTCAAGATTGTATTCCGAGAGTCGAAAATTAGACGCCGGAATGTCTCCAAAAATATGTTTCGGCATGGGCCTTAACTCTTTAAGAATGTTTTCAAAAAAATAATACGGCGATTGAAGAATTATTTTTATTTCTTTTTCGCTTACTCTTTCCGCTTTTACGCTTTTCAGGGCGGGCGCGTTCAAAGAATTGGAATCGGCGTTCTGAATAGAATCTATCGTGAAAATAATATCGTCGGATGTTATCGGTTGCCCGTCGTGCCAAAAAATATTTTCCTTGAGCCTGATGTTAAAAACTTTATTATCGCCGCTTTTTTTATAGCTCTCGGCCATACTCAATAAATCGTCAAAAACCAATTTTATAAGCGCGGTGTCGGATTCGCCGACGCTCCCCAAAACCGGATTTATAAATTTTGGCTGACCGACCATTCCTTCCGTATATTCTCCGCCAGCAACGGGAACGATGTCGGTTTTTCTTTTTAAAATCTCAAAAGACAATAACGAAGAAGAAATAAAAAAAACAGCGGCGGCGATTATTAAAACCCACTTTTCTTTCAGAGACAACGTTTTAAGGGCGGCAATTAAAAATCGCAAATTTTTTTAAATTTTAAATAAAGAAATTAAGAATCGACAAAACCGCGAAAACAACCACTAAAAATATGGTTGAGGCAAAAATTATTTTTTCCAATCCTCTTCTTTGGCCGTAAAATCCTCCGTCCCCGCCGCCAAAAATTCCGGAAATTCCGGATGAGCGTTCTTGAAGAAGAATTAAAATAATCAGCAATATGGAAACTATTATTTGGGCTATTGATAAATACATAATTT
>CAYIEP010000001.1:2062-4278 GCA_964362515.1 uncultured Candidatus Saccharibacteria bacterium
TATACGCTCTTCTTGCCGAAAAACCGATAATAAAATTAACAATCGTTATTATTAAAGAGGCGTATAATAAGGGTTTTATTCCAACAATATTAATGCTTGCCGAGAAAGAGTCAAGAAAATAAAGCATCATGGCGTTAACCAAGATGATGCCGAGGCCGAAGGTTAAAATGATTACCGGCCCGAAGAAAAATTTGAAAATCGGCCTTATAAAAACATTTATGAGGGTAAACGCGCCGACCGCCATTAAGAAAGCGTAGATATCAAAAGAAATATTAAAACCTTTTACAAAAAAAGCGGCCGCCCAAAGGGCTATTGAGTTTGAAAAAAACGAAAATATTAAATGAAAAACCGGTCTCATTATTCATATATTACTTTGAATTGCGAAATTAGACAAACCCGAAATTCTTTCTGAAAATTTTCTTCTTTATTGTTATCCACAATGAATAATGGACTTGCTTTAATTATAGAGTCTTTTAAACTATAATATCCTAAAAGGTCGAAAGTAATAATGGAAAATTTATACATGGAACCAATTCAATATTCTTTTCAGAGGGTTTGGGCTGATGTTTTTTCCGATATTATCGGCTTTTTACCGGTTTTAATAGTTGCCCTTATTATTCTTGCTTTGGGACTTATTATCGCCGGCATTATCAGTTGGGTAATTGAAAAGGTTATCAGATTTATAAAACTTGATTTAGCCCTTCAAAAAGCCGGAGTAGAGCCTTATTTAACAAGGGCCAATTTAAGACTTGATAGCGGCAGATTTCTTGGCCGGCTGGTCTATTGGTTTTTGGTGATTTTAACCGTTTTAGCGGTTACGGACATATTAAGGCTTTGGCAAATATCGGAATTTATCCGCCAATTCACTCTTTATATTCCTAATTTAATAGTGGCCGTATTAATAATGCTTGCCGCCATTATTTTAGCTAATTTCTTTAGGTCGTTGGTAAAGGCTTCTATTATGGCCGCCAAACTTCACGCTTCCCGCTTTTTAGGTTCAATAGCTTGGTGGGCGGTAATAATTTTGGGCGCCGTTGCTTCTCTTGACCAGCTTGGAGTCGCGACAACGGTTGTCAATTTCGTTAATTATCTGGCAATCGGATTAATCGCTATGGTGGCAATCGCCGGCGGCATCGCTTTTGGTCTCGGCGGAAAAGACTTCGCCTCGAATATTTTAGCGAGAATTCGGGAAGAAACCGGTAATAAATAATTTCGGTTTTCGCGTAAATCGCGGAAAAATCGCTCCAATCTAAATTTCGGGGCGATTTTTTTTACGGATAATAGACGCATTGACTTTATAAAATTTTTGTTTTAAATTAGAGGCGCAACTTAACAAAAGAGGTTAAATATGGACAGTATTATTATTATTGAAAAAATTTTGGAAGACCTGAAAAGAGTGACGCCGGACAAATTGGTTGAGCCCGACGAGGAAACGTCGAAAAACGAAACCGTTGTGGGCGTAATGGACGAACGCCTTAAAAAGCTTTATGCCTTATCCTATTCTTATTATTATAAGGAGCGAGAGCTTGTTTTGGCCGGAATGAAAATACTTGCTCACGGCGAAAAGGACATACCGGAATTAAGTGAAAAATTATCAAATAATTGTAGGGAGTTAAGCAAGTGTCATCATCTTCAAGAACTCGCGGATTTAATTTTCTGGGGAGAAATTAACCAAAAATTTAAAACTTGGGGGCAACAAAAAATAGCGGTCAGAAAAGGATTTAAGGTTGTTGTTATAGAAAAAGACGATGAACAAAAAGAAATCGCGCAACAACTTTTGTTGGTGACAAATATGCCACCAGAAAAATTATTTGGGGAGTTTGAAGCGTTTTTAAAAGAGAAAGGAGCCGGAGAAAAAGAGGCTGAAGAACCGATTACCAAACACTAAGCAAGGCTTAGCGTTTGAGAGAAAAATACGCCGGGCTATATGCCGCGGCGTTTTTATTTCTTGAAAATACCGCGAAAATAAACTAAAATGATTTCATGATAATCACTTTTTACGGGGAGGGGTGCTTTAAAATCCAAAGCGGAGAAACAACTCTATTAACCGACCCATTTGATAATAAATCCGGCCTTACCCCGCCAAGGATAAAGCCCGATATTCTTATAAAAACCATCACTCCTTTTCCCATCACAGACCAGATATTAACCCAAGAAACCGGCAAGTCAATTTACGGACCCGGAGAATATAATATAAAAGAAGCGGATATTTACGG
>CAYIEP010000001.1:4378-33665 GCA_964362515.1 uncultured Candidatus Saccharibacteria bacterium
CCGCAGGAAAAACTTTCCATTAAAAAGAAAGAGTTCAATGAAATAAAATCCGCTCAAATTATTGTTTTGAAGCCTTAGCGTTATGTTTGAAAAATTAAAATCGCAATTGGAAAAAATCAGAAGCTCCAATGAAAAAATAAAAAGGAGATGGCTTGTGATTATGAGCGTAATCGCCATGCTTTTTATTCTTATTTTGTGGGGCGCTTACGCCAATATCGTAAAAAACAATGAAAATAATTCTTCCGTCGGTTTTTGGCAGATTTTTACTACCGGAATAAAAGTGGTTTCAAATTCTTTTGTAAGCGGCGTTAAGGGCTTTATAACCTCGGAGAGAACGATTACAATAGAATAAATGATGGAAAAATCCCAAAGAATCGAAAAAAGAGAAATATCCGACGAACTCCGGGAGTCGTATCTTAATTACGCGATGTCGGTTATTGTCTCGCGCGCTCTGCCCGATGTAAGGGACGGATTAAAGCCGGTTCATCGAAGAATTTTATGGACGATGTGGGAAGAAGGATTGACGCACGGAGCCAGATTCAGAAAATCGGCGACGGTTGTCGGCTCAACACTGGGAAGATATCACCCTCACGGCGATATAGCCGTTTATGATTCTTTGGTGAGAATGGCGCAAGATTTTTCTTTAAGATATCCATTGATTCAGGGGCAAGGGAATTTCGGCAATATTGACGGCGACTCGGCGGCGGCGATGCGTTATTCCGAAGCCAAACTTTCTAAAATATCCGAAGAACTTCTTTTAGATATTGAAAAAGAAACTATTGATTGGGGACAGAATTACGACAACACCCGCCAAGAGCCGAAAGTCCTTCCGGCAAAACTTCCCAATCTTCTTTTAAACGGCTCAATGGGAATAGCCGTTGGAATGGCGACAAACATCCCGCCGCACAATCTCAACGAAATAATTGACGCGACAATTCATTTGAGCGAAAACCCCAAAGCAACGACCGAAGACTTAATGAAGTTCGTTCAGGGACCGGATTTTCCGACCGGCGGAACAATTTATAACAGAAAATCCATCATTGAAACTTATATTAACGGGAAGGGACCGATTACTTGCCGCGCCGTTAATCAAATAGAAGAAGGAAAACGCGGATTTAATATTATAATCACCGAAATTCCTTATCAGGTTAATAAATCAGAGCTTATTTCTCATATCGCCCAACTTGTTCAAGATAAAAAAATAGAAAATATTAGAGACTTAAGAGATGAAAGCGACAGAGAAGGAATGAGGATGGTCATTGAGCTTAAAAGCGACGCCGCGCCGCAAAAAGTTTTGAATCAGCTCTATAAACACACCGACCTTCAAAAAGATTTTCATATGAATATGATTGCTTTAGTTGACGGCATTCAGCCCCAGCTTTTATCTCTTAAAGAAGTTTTATCCGCCTATTTGGAGCATCGAAAAATTGTTGTTGAAAAAAGAGCGAAGTTTACCCTTAATAAAGCCAAAGAAAGAGCCCACATATTGGAAGGCCTTGCCAAAGCTTTATCGGTGATAGACGAAATCATCGCCGTTATTAAAAAATCAAAAGATAAAGAAGACGCTCATAAGAATTTAGTGAGCGATTTTAAATTAAGCGCCCTTCAAGCAACCGCCATTCTGGAAATGAGACTTCAAACCTTGGCCGCTTTGGAAAGCAAGAAAATAGAAGACGAGCTTAAAGAAAAGAAAAAGCTTATCGCCGAACTTGAAGCCATTCTTAAAAGTCCGCAAAAAATCCTTCAAATTGTCAAAGACGAAGCGATGGAAATAAAAAAAGATTACGGCGATGAAAGAAGAACAAAAGTTGTCGCCGGCGGATTGAAAGAATTCAAAGAAGAAGACCTTATCCCCCAAGAAGAAACGATTATTACTTTTTCCAAAAACGGCTACATCAAAAGAGTAAGTCCATCAAGTTTTAAAACGCAAAAAAGAGGCGGGGTGGGGCTAATCGGTTCGGAAGTCGGAGAAGAAGATTTTCTCACTCATTTCATCGGCGCCGATACCCATGACAATATTTTATTCTTCACCGATAAAGGAGGGGTTTTTCAGACAAAAGTTTATGAAATTCCGGCCGCTTCAAGAACCAGCAAAGGAAAACTTATCCAAAACTTTTTAGAGATACCGGCCGGGGAAACGATTAACACTATTATTAATTACGCCGATGAAGCCCAGAGCCCAGAATTAAAAATTCAAAATTACCTGGTAATGGCCACTAAAAACGGCATAATAAAGAAAACTCCGTTAAAAGATTTTTCCAATATCAGAAGAAACGGCATTGTGGCCATCAATCTTCAAGCTAACGACCTGCTTAAGTGGGTAAAAATTTCTTCTGGAAAAGACGAAGTTTTGCTTACGACTTCTTTCGGTCAATCAATAAGATTTAAAGAAAGCCAGCTTAGGCCCATGGGACGATCGGCTTCCGGAGTTAAAGCGCTCAAATTAAAAAATAAAGATTTTGTCGTCGGCCTTGATATTATAAAAGCGGGCGGGAAATTATTAATTGTATCGGAAAAAGGATTCGCCAAACAAACCAGACTCAATCAATATAAGGTTCAAAAAAGAGGCGGTTCCGGAATAAAAACATCCAAAGTAAACCAGAAAACCGGAAATGTCGCGGCCGCCAGAATAATTTCCGAAGAAGAAGAACTTCTGGTTCTTTCTGAAAAAGGGCAAATTATTAAAACCAAAATTTCCGGCATCAGAGAAAGCGGTCGAGCAACCGCCGGCGTAAAAATAATGAAACTTAGAACCGGCGATAAAATAATCGGAATCATATGCCTCTAAAACTGACCAAAAACCAAATTATTATTATATCCGTCGCATCGGCGATAGTTTTATTTTTTATTCTTCTTTTTGTCGGCGTTATTCCGGGGACGCAAGAATCCCCTCAAAAAGGAGATTTTGGAGCCGGCCAGCAAACGGAAATAAATTTTTGGGGAACTGATCCGGAAACGACAATTAGGCAGTTAATAAACGAATACACTAAAGTTAATAAGTCCGTTCGAATCGCCTATCGCGAATTCAAAGAAGAAAATTACGAAAAAGAGCTTATTAACGCTTTGGCCGGCGGAAAAGGTCCGGATATTTTAATGTTTCGCAATACTTGGCTTCCCAAGCACAGAGATAAAATTTCTCCGGTAAACGAAACCGTTCTTAATATTTCCCAATTCCGCCAATACTTTCCAACCGTCGCCGAACAAGATTTTACGCTTCAGGAGACGAGCAACGAAAAAACCGTTACAAAAATATATTCTTTCCCTCTTTACATTGACACTCTGGCTTTAATTTACAATAAAGATGTTTTTGACGCCAAAGCCGTTGTTTCTCCTCCAAAAACCTGGAAAGAATTTCAAGGAATCATTCCGAAACTAAGAGAATTAAACGAGTTTAATCAACTGATAAAACCGGCGGCCGCCATCGGCGGTTCGGAAAAAAGTATTGACAACGCTTCCGATTTATTAAGCCTTTTGATGCGCCAATTCGGCTCGGAAATGACAGACAGGTATAAAGGCGTAAGTCTTGGGCCAAAAGGTCTTGACGCTTTCAACTTTTATATCCAATTTGCCAACGCCTCAAACCAATATTACACCTGGAACGACAACCTTAATAATTCCATTGATCTCTTTTCTCAAGGAACAACGGGAATAATTTTCAACTATGCCTCAAAAATAAATTTAATTAAAGAAAAAAATCCGTTTATAAATTTGGGGGTTTCTTTAATGCCCCAATTTTCATCGTCTTCCCAACCGGTAAATCAGGCTAATTATTGGGGCTTGTCTGTTTCTAAACAAAGCAAAAACCAAACCCTTGCTTGGAATTTTTTATTTTATTTAATTCTTGACCAGAATATATCGGAACAATATTTAACTATATCCAAAAGACCGCCGGCTTTAAGAACTTTAATTCAGAAATATCTAAACGATCCGGACCTTGGAGTTTTTGCCGAACAAGCCTTATCCGCCCGCTCTTGGCCGCAACAAGATAATAATTTAGTTAAACAATTCTTCTCCGATATGATAGAATCCGTTCTTAAGGGGCGAGTTTCCGCGGAAAAAGCCCTAAAATTCACGGAAAACGAATTAAACAACATAAGATAAATGAAAAAAATAATTCTTGGTTTTTCGTTTTTTGTTTTTAGTTTATTTTTAACCGCCGCGGCGCAGGGACAGGGCCTTGTTCCTTGTGTCGGGATTGAGTGCCAATGGCGCCACCTTTATATACTAATAGACAAAATTATTGATTTCGGAATGTATCTTGTTTTGCCTATTGCCGTAGTAATGATTGTGGTCGGCGGAATTATGATAATGACTTCCGCCGGCTCGGAAAAAAGATATTCCAAGGGAAAAGAAATTATTACCGCCGGCGTCGTCGGCCTGGTTATCGCCTTGCTTGCCTGGCTGATTATAGATACAATAATTAAAGTTTTAAGCGGCGGGGATTTCGGTCCGTGGAATCGATTAAAGTACAATTAAAGTACAATGTCTAAAAATTTCAAAAAATATTTTCCGTTTTTTCTTTTTTTAATCTTCGGCGCTTCTTTAATAAGCGTTTCCGCCGCTTATAGTCTTGATAACGCCGCCCAACAGCTTTGCGACGGCTCAAATTGTATAATCAGCACCCCGGACAAAATTTTCGAAATTCTTTCCAAAATCGTTCAGTGGGCTTACACTATCTTTTTTATTATGGCGGTATTTTTCATTTTATTGGCGGCTTTCACTTTCTTAACTGCCCAGGGCGACCCGGAAAAAGTAAAAAGCGCCAGAGACCAAATTATTTGGGCGGTTGTGGCTATAATAGTCGCGCTTCTTTCGGTCGGCGCGGCGCAAATTATTAAAAACTTCATACAGTAATGAAAGGTATCCTTTTTATTTTGGCAAGTGTTATGTTTTTTTCTCCGTTTTTAACGGGAATGGCTATTGAAAAGGGAGCATTGCCCGAGCCCGACGATTTCGGTATTGATGAAACGTCTGCTAGTGAAATTGACAGCGTTGACGCCCTAGTGGGATTAGTTGCTAATGTTGTGGGTTGGGTGTATATCATCTTTTTTATCATCGCCGTGTTTTTCATTCTCTTGGCCGCTTTCAATTATTTGACGGCCGGCGACGACACGGAAAAAACAAAAAAAGCCAGGCAAATGTTGATTTACGCGGTTATTGCCATTACGATAGCGTTGTTGGCGACAATGGTCTCATTTATTGTTGAAAATTTTTTAACAGATCCGTTGGCCGGTCCAATGTTTATAACTGTCGCTTTTGCCGCCCCTGTTCCGGGCACGATTCCCACCGCCAATCAAATCGGGGTTAAAGGCGCGTCAAATATAACGGATGAAAAGGGATTGGTTAAAATCATCACTGATGTTGTCGGCTGGACGTACACGATTTTCTTTATCATCGCCGTGTTTTTCATTCTCTTGGCCGCTTTCAATTATTTGACGGCCGGCGACGACGCCGAACAAATAAAAAAAGCCAGGCAAATGTTGATTTACGCGGCTATTGCCATCGCGATAGCGTTGTTGGCGGTGATGGCAAATACTATTGTTAAAAATTTTCTAAACGGCTAAGATGGCGGTTATAGTCTTTAATTTTTGATTATTTTGATGTAATATTCTATAAAGGTCGTGATTTTAAATTCTAAACGAAGAATTTATGAAATTTCTAAATTCAAAAACAGTATTATTCGGATTAATGGGGTTGGTCGCGATTATGAGTTTTGGCGATTTGGCTATAGCTCAAATTCCAACAACTCTTCCTCAAGTCCCGCAAGTCGGACCGACAACGGTCGGAGGAGTAGTTGACCTTGTGAGGTATATTGTCCGCTGGGTCTATATTATATTCTTTATTGTCGCCGTTCTCTTTATTCTTTTCGCCGCTTTTACTTATCTTTCCGCCGGCGGAGACGAAGAAAAAGTGAAGACCGCGAGGAATATGATAATTTACGCCTCTATTGCCATTCTTGTCGCGCTTCTGGCGGTCGCCTTTGAAGCCATTATTAAGGGTTTCTTGCTTTCGCCAACGGCGTAAATTTTATGCTTCCCCGACCGCGATCGGGGGGCATGCCCGGGATTATAAAATTTGTGATTCCGGGCATGCCAAAAAATATAAAAAAAATAATTTACTATCCGGTATTTTTATTTTTTGTTTATTCCGTTAATGAGTCTTTGGCTCAAGGAGGGACCGGTGGTTCATCTGGAGGAACCGGTCCTATTACTATTAAAAATCCACTAGGCGATGATGCCAGTTTTTTAGGAATTATAAATAAAGTTATTGATTATTTAATTTATATCAGCGTTCCGATTTTGGCTCTAATGATTTTAGTCGGCGGATTTCAAATTCTTACCGCCAGAGACGACGCGGAAAAAGTCAAAAGCGGCAGAAACACGATTATGTGGGCCGTTGTCGGTTTTTTGATTGTTCTCGTCTCAAAAGGGGTCGCTTTAATACTTATAGGAATAATAAAGTAAAAAGCCGGCGAGTTACCCCGACGGCTTCCAAAAACTTTCTGGCCAAATTACTTCTTCGGCCATGTGGAAAACACAATCTCCGCTTTGTCCGCGTCTTCCGCGCGGGCCATTATTATGAACCCGGGGATTATGTCCCCGAAACTTTCTTCTTCCCCGAGTGTTCCATCGCTTTTCAGGGGTCTGGGATATTTCTTCCCAGGCTCTTGGATAAACTCCCTTTTATCCAATAACTTAACTCTGATTTTATCTTGGGGGACAATTTGGAACCAGTGATTTGGTTCCAAATTAATTTTTGTCCATTCCGCTTTCTTCACGGTCACTATCCTTGTGACTCTTGTGACCAGATTACCGTCCTTGGTGATAAAAGCTTCAATCCCGGCGGTTGTTTTTTTCTCGTCCTTGATGATTGTGAGGTCAGATATCCCTATCACTAAAATAGAGATAATCCCTATCCCCATTACCCAACCAGTAATGCTTCTTACCGTATCGGGTAGATTGAAAATTCCCATATAGCTGGCAAAACGAATCCAGCCAACTATGAGCACCGGGATACCAAGTAGCACTCCAGCCGCTCCGGCAAATATCCTCATTAGAATAAGGAGGGTAACGGAAATAATCACCGCCACCCCAATCCAAACAAAAAGTGATTTCATTTTAATTCTCCAGAGCCGCAAGCGACCCTAAAAAAGTTTAAAAGTTTATTTTTTTAGGCCGCCGACGATGGCTCTTGCCACGTCGTAAGCAATATCACCCCAGACAACTAGTTCCGGAGCCACTCCTGCTGATTTTGCTTTTACGGCAATTCGTTTGCCTTCTTTTTCGGCCGTAGCGGCTTCTTCCGCCACTTCCCTGGCTTTATCCGGAAGCCGGAGATTCTCTATTTGAATCTCCACCATGATTCCCCAGACGTTCTTAACGTCACTAACAAGAAGTCCGTTGATATTATCTTCTATTGTCTTAAGAATATCCTTATCTAGTGTTTTTTTAAGTTCGTCTCCCGTGAAAAATTCCTCAAGGCTATGCCCGCTAAATTCATTCTGAAAGTAGGCGACGATCCTTTTTTCGATAAGATTGGTCCTTTTTTTGTAATCAATAACTGTCGCCGCCATGACCGCGTTAACTACCTCTTGATGAAAGATAACGTAGTCTACTTCAATTTCAACAGCGTCGCCGGTGATTACCTTGGCGTTCCGAGGGTCGCTCGGCTCATTTTCCAAAGTAACCTCCATCAGTTTTTCTTCCCATCCTGGGATTATTAAGTGAGTTCCCGGGTCAAGCGCCCGGGGAATACCAGTCCAAATATTCTTGATGACCCAATTCCTGCGCGGGTCCACCTCAATCAATCCCTCCTTGAAAATGAGGGTTATCAAGGCGCCTATCGTTAAGCCGAAAGTCGCCAAGATAGCGACTAAAATCAAAATCTTTTCAATATCCACAAAGTTCTCCTTGGCGAGCCTAAAACGACTCGCCTAAAAAGTTTAGAGAGATTGCTTTTCCGTTCAATCCTTTTTATTATTTTTAAAGTCCTTTTCAAACAGAAAAGTCCGTTTGAAGATAATTTTACTTTATCATATACTTAATATAAAGTCAAGTTTATGTCGAGGTGATGGAACTGGCAGACATGTTGGCCTTAGAAGCCAATGCTCGTAAGAGCTTGAGGGTTCAAATCCCTCCCTCGACACCAAGTTAAAACCTATTTAAATTATTTTCTTCTCCTGCCGTGAAAAGTTTTATGAATTTCTCTTAATTCTTTATTTGTTAAGTGAGTATAAATTTGGGTTGTGGAAATATTGGAATGCCCTAAAAGTTCTTGGACCGACCTTATGTCCGCTCCGCCGATTAAGAGGTCTGTCGCGAAAAGGTGGCGAAGCATATGGGGGTGAACGCGCTCGGCTATACCCGCTTTTCTGGCGTAAAAATCAACAATTCTTTGAACGGTTCTGGGGATTATTCTTCTTGTTGTTTTTAATGTTTTTGATTTAGCGAAACTTATAAATAAGGCCTCTTCCGTATCCTGTCTTTTTTCTAAATAGTTTTTAATCGCCCTTTTCGCTCTTTCGGAAAGAAAAACAATTCTTAACTTATTACCCTTGCCTCTTATGGTAATTTCTCCTCTTTTGATATCAAAGTATCTATCCAAGACACACAACTCGGAAATTCTAAGGCCGGTTGAAAAAAATATTTCCAATATCGCTTTGTCGCGAAGAGTTTTTAAATCGTTTCCCTTGGGCGAATCCATTAACCTTTCCAAGTCTTTGTAATCTATAATTTTTATTTGTCTTGTCGGAATTTTAGGAAGCTCGATTTTATCCGGAGAGATAACGGCGTAATCGTTTTTTATTAAATATTTCAAAAAATTTCTTAAGGCGATAATATAATATGCTTGGGTTGTTTTTTTATATTCTTGGCCTTCGGCGGTTTTCGCTCTTGCCAGAAAAAGCCTGAAATCCCTTATTTTATCAAAAGTAATATCTTTTTCCGATTTAACGCCGGAAAAATTCAAAAACGCCTTAAGATAACGTTCATAGTTTTCGCTGGTTTTAACCGAACGATTCTTCTCTATTTCAAGATAATTAAGATAATATTTGACAAGTTTTTTAATATCGGCCATTTTCTTTTATTCTAACAAATTTGTTAGAATGATACGAAACATGAAAGACAAAGTAATAGGGAAATTAATGCTCAAAGAAAAGAAACGCCAAAATGAGACAATAAATCTTATTGCTTCGGAAAATTTTGTTTCTAAAGAAATTCTGACTTTATTGGGGTCTGTTCTCACGAATAAATATTCCGAGGGCTATCCGGACAAAAGATATTATCCGGGATGTAAAAATTTCGACGAAATAGAAAAACTGGCCCAAAAAAGAGCTTTAAAAGTTTTCGATCTTAATCCCCGGAAGTGGGGAGTTAATGTTCAGTCTTATTCCGGCTCCCCGGCCAATCTTGAAATTTTTCTTTCATTGATAAACCCGGGCGATACCATTATGGGAATGGGGTTATCAAGCGGCGGACATTTAAGCCATGGCCACAAAGTCAATGTTTCGGCAAAGCTTTTTAAGGCGATTCAGTACGGTCTAAATCCAAAAACAAACTTAATAGATTATAAAAATTTGGAAAAACTTGCCGTTAAACATCGACCTAAAATAATAATTTCCGGAGCCAGCGCTTATCCCAGAAAAATTGATTTTAAAAAATTCGGAAAAATCGCCAAAAAAATAAAAGCGTTTCATTTGGCGGATATTTCCCATATCGCCGGATTAATCGCCGCCAAAATCCATCCATCGCCTTTTGAATTTTCCGATGTCGTAATGACGACTACCCATAAAACTTTAAGGGGCCCTCGAGGCGCCGTTATATTTTCAAAAAAGCCGCTTGATGAAAAAATAGACAAAATAGTTTTTCCGGGAGTCCAGGGCGGACCGCACAATAATTCAATCGGCGCAATGGCCGTGTCTTTTTACGAAGCGCTTGGAACGGAATTTAAAAATTATCAAAAACAAACCGTAAAAAACGCCGGAACGTTAAGCAAAGAACTTAAAAAATCCGGATTTGAAATCTTAACCGGCGGAACGGATAATCATTTATTGATTGTTGATTTAAAAAACACGGACATCAGCGGCTTTGAAACGGAAAAAATTCTGGAAAGCGCCGGCATTTTAGCCACTCGAAGCGCTTTATTAAACGATAGCTCCCCTTATAAACCGTCGGGATTAAGGCTTGGAACTCCGGCCATTACTTCAAGAGGAGCCAAAGAAAAAGAAATGAGAATAATCGCTGATTTTATTTACCGGCTTATTGTCAAAAAAGAGCCTTGTGGAAAAATAAAAAGCGCGGTTTTAAAATTAACGAAAAAGCTCAAAAAAATATAATATGCTTATTGACGGAAAAAGCATCGCTCAAGAAATAATCAATAATCTTAAAAATCTGCCGAAACAAGAAAAATCGTTTGCCGCGATTCTTGTCGGAAACGCTCCCGCATCGATAAATTTTTTAGAACAAAAAGAAAAAGTTGCCGAAGATATCGGCGTTAATTTTAAAATTTATAAATTCCCGGAAACGATTAAAAACGACGAATTGAGAAAAGAAGCGTTAAAAATAACCTTGATGAAAAAAGTCGGCGGCGTGATTATTCAGCTTCCTTTACCCGACCATATCAATCGCCAATATGTCTTAAACGCCATTCCCAGAGAAAAGGACGTTGATGTTTTAGGAGAAAGAGCGCTGGGCGCGTTTTACGCCGGAAGAAATCTTGTTTTACCGCCGTCGGTCGGAGTTGTTGAAAAAATTCTTCAATCCGTAAATTATGAACTAATGGATAAAAGCGTCGCGATTGTCGGTTTGGGATTTTTAATCGGCAAACCGATTGCCAACTGGTTAATTGGAAAATGTCAGAAAATTTATCTTTTGGACAAAGGGTTTGATTCAAAAATTTTAAAACAAGCGCATTTAATAATTACCGGCGTTGGCCGGGCCGGCATTATTAAGACAGATATGCTAAAAGAAGAAGCTGGTATTATTGATTTTGGATATTCCTTTGATGAAAACGGTAAAATAAGGGGCGATTTTGATTTTAATTCCTTAGTGGCCAGTGGTCGCCCCCGGCGAACCTCGCCAAAGGCGGGCTATCCCCTGAATTTTTACACTCCCGTTCCCGGCGGCGCCGGCCCCATATTGGTGGCGAAACTTTTTGAAAATTTTTATAAATTATTAAAGGTTTTTTAAAATTTCGCTCGTCTTCTTTTTAATTTCATTTAAAAGTTTTTTATCTTCTTTAAGCTTGATTCTCCCCGCTTCCAAACCAACCCCTAATTTTTCATCGTTAAAATTATAAGTATTTCCGGTTTTTTTAACTATCCCGTATTTGATGGCGGAATTCAAAACGTCTCCTTCATAAGAAATTCCCTCTCCATAAATAATATCAAATTCAACCACTTTAAAAGGCGGGGCTACTTTGTTTTTGGCGACTTTTGCTCTGGTTCTGTTCCCGACAACGTCTTCGCCTTTTTTAATTTGAGCGATTCTCCTAAGGTCAATTCTTACCGAGGCGTAAAATTTCAAGGCTCTTCCGCCCGGAGTAGTGGTCTGCTCGCCGTATCCCATCATTCCTATTTTTTCCCGCAACTGATTTATAAATATTATTAAGGTTTTTGACCTGTCCGCTAAGGCGGTTATTTTTCTCAAGGCCTGACTCATCATCCTTGCTTGAAGTCCGATAAATTGCGCTCCCATTTCTCCTTCTATTTCCGCTTTTGGGGTAAGAGCCGCGACGGAATCAACCACTACCATATCAATTATTCCCGACCTGACAAGACTTTCTAAAATATTTAAAGCTTCCTCTCCGGAATCCGGCTGGGATATTAAAAGTTCATCAGTTTTTACCCCTAATTTCTTAGCGTATTCCGGATCTAAAGCGTGTTCGGCATCAATATAAGCGGCTTTCCCTCCGCTTTTTTGAACTTCGGAAATTGAATGAAGGGCAAGGGTGCTTTTACCGCTCATTTCCGGTCCGAAAATTTCAACTATTCTTCCTCTTGGAAATCCGCCCACTCCCAAAGCAAAGTCCAATGAAAAAGAACCCGTTGGGACGGCATCTATGTCAACTTTTTTAACGTCTCCCAGTTTCATTATCGCGCCTTCGCCGAATTTTTCCTGAAGGACGCTTAAAAGTTCGTCTATGTCCTTTTTTGTTTCCTCTTTTTTTGACTGCATACCTGTAAATTAAAAGGGCAAATCTTCCGGTTTTATTTCTTCTTCGTTAATGTCTATTTCCGGCATTTCTTCTTTAACACTTTGAGTTGATTGGTCGTTTTTAAAGGCTCCGGCGCTTGACGATTTGGGCCCTAACTGCATTCTTTCGCAGATTATTTCCGTTGTTTTTCTGTTTTGCCCCTGTTGGTCCTGCCAGGTCCTTGTTCTTAATCTTCCCTCTATTAGAATTGAGCTTCCTTTTGTTAAAAATTGGTTGATTATTTCCGCTTGTCTGCCCCAGGCGACAACATTATGATATTCCGCTTCTTCTTGTTTTGCTCCGCTTTTATTAGTCCAAACGCGATTCGTGGCAATACTGAAACTGATTACCGATTGACCGCCGGTCGTAGTTCTTAATTGCGGGTCCGCGGTTAATCTTCCTAAAATAAAAACTTTATTTAAATTCATATTTTATTTAAGCACTTCTTCCAATTTTTTCTCCAACTCTTCGTTGGTTAATTCGCTTGCTCTAACGAATGGTTTTTTGCTTTGGACTGATTCATTTTCAATTTCTTTAATTCGCGGTTTCTCATATTTTTCTTTTTCCGGTTTTTTAAAAAATCTTTCCTTCCTTTTTGCTTCAGGGGGGGTTTTAGGAAGAATTATTATCATTACTCTTAAAACCGACTTGGCTGTTTTAAGCTCTTCTTTTATTTTTTTTATAGAAGACGGCTCCGCTTCAAATCGAATATAACCAAAAGAGGCGAATTGTTCTTTATTTATTTTATAAGCCAATTTTATTTTGGAAACTTCTCCGGATTTTAATATATTGGCCTTATTTTTCTCAAGAGTTTTATTTATTTCCTTTGCGTCTTCTTCGCTTTTTAATAAAAACCCTATTTCGTATTTCTTTACCGTTTCGTTCATAAGATTATTTTAGCGATGAAACGGCAAATGTCAAAATTACTCCTTCTCGCTTTTTTCTTCATCGCTTTTTTTGTTAAAAATATTTTTTCCGTATCCTGTTCCCGCCGGAATTAATCGGCCAATAATAACGTTTTCTTTAAGGCCTTTTAATTTATCTACTTTCGCTTCGGTGGCCGCTCTCACTAACACTCTCGCCGTTTCTTGAAAAGACGCCGCGGACAAAAAGCTGTCGGTGGAAAGGGCGGTTTTCGTTATGCCCATCAGTAATTGTTCTCCTTTCGCCGTTTGTTTGCCAAAACGTCTTATTTCTTTATTAATTTCAGTAAGTTTCGGCCCGCTTATCACTTCTCCGATTACAAGGTCCGTATCGCCGGAATCTTTAATCATTACTCTGGAAAACATTTGTTTTACTATAAGTTCTATGTGCTTATCGTTAATGATGGTTCCCTCGGAAACATAAATTTTTTGGATTTCATTAATAATATATCTTTGAACGGCTGTTTCGTCTTTTAATTTGTAAAGTTCTTGGAGGTCAATACTTCCTTCGCACAACTGATGGCCTTTTTCAATTTTGTCTTTTATTTTTACAGACAGTGTTACCGTTCTGGGAATTAAATACTCCGCTATTTTGGGCTTCTTATTTTTACCGATGGTTTTTATTTTAATTACCTTGCTGACTCCTTTGTCCTCTATGTCTTCAACCAAACCGTCGACTTCCGAAAGAACGGCCTTCCCTTTTGGCGCTCTTACTTCAAAAAGTTCTTGCACTCTTGGCAAGCCATGAGTGATGTCCGCCCCGGCAACGCCTCCCGTATGAAAAGTTCTTAAAGTAAGTTGGGTTCCGGGTTCACCGATTGATTGAGCCGCGATTATTCCAACCGCCTCGCCTATTTTAATCGGTTTATTCGTGCCCAAATCAAGGCCATAACATTTTGAGCAAAGTCCGTAAATTACTTTACAGGTAAGCGGCGACTTGATTTTTATCGATTCCGCATCGGATTTTTCAATTTCTCGAGCGATTTCCCTGTCTATGATTTCTCCGCCTTTAATAACGATTTTTTTCGCGATTTTAATGTCGTCTAAAACGGTTCTCCCGAGAATTCTTTGGGAAAATTTATAACCGAATTCTTCTCCGTCTTTTCTAAAAACTTCTATCCCTTCTGAAGACTTACAGTCATTTTCGCTTACAACCAAATCTTGAGCGGTATCGACAAGCCTTCTGGTAAGATAGCCCGCCTCGGCGGTTTTAAGAGCGGTGTCTATTAAACCCTTTCTCGCGCCGTGAGTATTAATGAAATACTCAAGAATATTCAATCCCTCCTTATAAGAAGACCTTACAGGAAGCTCAATTACTTCTCCTTTGGGATTTTGAACCAACCCTTTCATCCCGGTCATCTGAATAAGCTGGGACCAAGACCCTCTTGCCCCCGAATCAATAATTGAATATGTTGAACTGTTCGGATTAAGAGCTTGAGGAACTTTTTGACTGATCTCGGACTGGGCTTTTTCCCAAATAGTGATAACTCTGGCTTTTCTTTCCGCGTCGGTAAAAAGACCGTCTTTGTATTGAGACCCGACAATGGCTATTTCACCTTCCGCTTTTTTAAGAATTTTTTCTTTTTCCGGCGGGATAATTAAATCTTCCATGGCCCAACTTATGCCGGACAAAGAAGAATATTTAAACCCTAATTTTTTTATTTCATCTAGTAATTCCCAAACATTTTCCGTCCCGTATTTCTCAATATATTTAGCGACGACTCTTTGAAGCTCTTTTTTGTCAAAAGTTTTATTTATAAAACCGAGCTCTTTCGGGAGAATGTTGTTAAAAATTATTCTGCCGGCGCTTGTTTCAATTATCTCATTATGGCCGCTTAAACCGGCAAGTTTCGCGTTAATTTTTATCGGCTCGTTTATTTTAAGATAACCGAATTCGTTAGCTAATAAAACTTCTTCTTTATTTGTGTATATTTTTTCTTTAATCCCCTTTTCTTTTAATTCTTTGTTTGTGTGTGTTTTTTGTTCCGGCGTTATAATTTTAGTAAGGTAGTAACATCCTAAAACAATATCTTGAGAAGGAGCGACTACCGGCTCTCCCGTCGCCGGCTTTAAAATATTTCTTATGGAAAGCATTAATTCATGGGCTTCTTTTTGGGCGGCATCGGTTAACGGCAAATGAACGGCCATTTGGTCTCCGTCAAAATCCGCGTTAAATCCGGAGCAGACCATCGGAGGAATACTTATTGCCAAGTCTTCGGTTAAAATCGGTTCAAAGGCTTGGATTCCCAATCTATGAAGGGTTGGCGCGCGATTCAAAAGAACTTTTTTTCCTTTTATAACCTCTTCTAAAATAGCCCAGATTTCCGGAGAAGCCGTTTCAATTAAACGATTGGCGTTTCTTATGTTATGGGCCATTCCCCCTTCAATTATTTTATTAATGACAAAAGGTCTAAAAAGTTCAAGCGCCATTTTTTTCGGCAAACCGCACTGATATAAATTAAGTTCCGGACCGACAACAATTACCGACCTTCCGGAATAATCAACTCTTTTGCCGAGTAAATTTTGTCTGAATCTTCCTTGTTTTCCTTTAAGAATATCCGCCAAAGACCTTAACGGCCTTCTTTGAGAAGAGAGCTGGGGCTTACTCCCCAGTCTGGCCGTATTATCAATCAAGGCGTCTATCGCTTCCTGAAGCATTCTTTTTTCGTTAGTAACAATGACATCGGGGCTTTTAAGTTCAATAAGTTTTTTAAGCCTGTTGTTTCTATTAATAACCCTTCTATAAAGTTCATTAAGGTCGGAGGTGGCGTAACGCCCGCCATCAAGCGCCACCATCGGTCTCAAGTCCGGAGGAAGAATCGGAAGAACGGTTAAAACCATCCATTCCGGTCTCATTTTATTTTTAATAAAAGATTTTATGAGTTTGAGGCGCTGAAGAAGCCTGTTTTTCCTGCTTGCGTCTTTAACGCTTTCAAGTTGTTTCTCTATTCCGCTTACTTCTTTTTTTAAATCCATCGCCTCTAAAACTTTTCTTACTGCTTCCGCTCCTTTGGCCGCAACAAATACTTTACTGCCGAATTCTTTTTTTAAATTTTCGTATTCTGAATCAATTAAAATCTTTCCCGGCTTTAAAGAAACAAGCTCCTCTCTGCCTTCTTTTAATTCTTTTAACGCTTCTTTTTTTAAATCTTCGTTAACGGAAGTAACCATATAAGCGGCGTAATAAACGACTTTTTCAAGTTTTTGAACCGGCACGTCCAAAAATAATCCCACTCTTGACGGAGCGCTTCTTAAAAACCAGATATGAGTGGCCGGACAAGCAAGTTTTATATGCCCCATCCTCTCTCTTCTTACTATTGATCTGGTAACTTCAACTCCGCAACGGTCGCAAATTATTCCTTTATAACGGATTTTTCTGTATTTCCCGCAATAACATTCGTAATCTTTTGTGGGACCGAAAATTCTTTCGGAAAACAAGCCGTCTTTTTCCGGTCTTTGGGTTCTATAATTAATGGTTTCCGGTTTTATCACTTCTCCGCGCGACCATGATAATATGTCTTCCGGAGAAGCTACTTTTAATCTTAGCGCTGAAAAGCTCATGTTTTATTTGTCTTTCTCTTCCATTGTTTCGACGTTTAATCCTAAGGATTTAAGCTCGGAAACCAAAACGTTGAATGCTACGGGAATATTGGGATTCTTAATTTTCTCGCCTCTGACAATATTTTCAAAGGCGGCCGCTCTTCCTAAAACATCGTCTGATTTAATAGTGAGCATTTCCTGCAGAGTGTGGCTGGCGCCGTATCCCTCAAGAGCCCACACTTCCATTTCCCCGAATCTTTGCCCTCCGAACTGGGCTCTTCCTCCCAACGGTTGTTGGGTTATTAATGAATATGGACCTATTGAGCGCATATGAATTTTATCTTCAACAAGATGGTTAAGTTTTAACATATAAATATATCCCACCGTTACCGGCAAAGGAAAGGCCTGACCAGTTCTTCCGTCATAAGCGGTAATCTTTCCGCTTTCCGGAAGTCCGGCTTTTTTAAGCTCTTCTCTTATTTGATTTTCGGTTGCTCCGCTAAAAATCGGGGTTATTGCCCGATACCCGAGCTTAGAAGCCGCCATCCCTAAATGAGTTTCTAAAATTTGACCGAGATTCATTCTTGAAGCCACTCCTAAAGGATTAAGAATAATATCAACCGGCGTTCCATCGGATAAATAGGGCATATCCTCTATCGCCCTTACTTGAGAAACAACGCCTTTATTTCCGTGTCTTCCGGCTAATTTGTCCCCTGCTCTCGCTTTTCTGATTTGAGCTATTTCTATTTGGATTTTTTTAATTACGCCGGGGTCAAGATTATCTCCGTGCTCTCTTGAAAAAATTTTTATTCCGATTACTCTGCCGGACTTTCCGTGAGGCAAAATCAATGAAGCGTCTTTTACATCGGCCGCTTTTTCTCCAAAAACCGCTCTTAACAATTTTTCTTCTGAAGTTAATTCTTCCTCTCCTTTTGGAGAAATTTTTCCCGCTAAAATATCGCCCGCCCTTACTTCCGCTCCGATTCTTATTATTCCTTCTTCATCAAGATTTTTAAGTTTTTCTTCGGAAACATTGGGAATATCCGACGTTGTTATTTCCGGACCAAGCTTGGTGTCTCTTATCTCGCAATAGAAATCTTCTATGTGGACCGTGGTAAAAAGGTCGTCTTTTACGACCCGTTCGGATAAAACAATCGCGTCTTCAAAATTAGCTCCGTCCCAAGACACAAAAGCGACAAGCAGATTCTGGCCAAGCGCCAATCTTCCTTCGTCCGAAGAATAACATTCCGCTAAAATGTCTCCTTTTTTAACGTTTTGCCCGACATCAACCATCGGCCTTTGAGAAACGGCCGTGTATTGATTTGACCTTTCAAACTTGCTGATTTTATACGTTTTCTTTTTCCCGCTCATTTCTTTTATTGTAATATGGGTGGCGTCAACTTCTGTTATTTTACCTTCCGTTTCGGCGACGACAATAGCTCCCGAATCAACGATTGATTTTTTTTCAAGACCGGTTCCCACTAAAGGAGCGCTGGGTTTTATCAACGGCAAGGCCTGTCTTTGCATGTTTGAACCCATAAGAGCTCTGTTGGCGTCGTCGTGTTCCAAAAACGGCACCAAAGACGCGGCGACGCTCAAAAATTGATTGGCGGCAACATCAATAAATTCCACTTCATCTCTTGAACATGTTCCGGGTTGTCCTTTGATTCTCGCTTCAATAATTTCCCCCACCATTTTTCCTTTATTGTTTATTTTAACGTTTCCCTGGGCGATTCTGTATTTTTCTTCTTCCAGGGCGTTAAGCCAAACAACTTCGTTCGTCACTTTTCCGTTTTTTACCGCGAAATACGGCGCCTCCAAAAAACCGAACTCGTTAACTCTGGCGTAATTGGCGAGATAATTTATCATTCCGATATTCGGACCTTCCGGAGTTTGAATCGGACAAATCCTCCCGTAATGGGAGGCATGAACGTCTCTTACTTCAAAGCCCGCTCTTTCTCTTGCTAATCCTCCGGGCCCCATTGAAGAAAGCCTTCTTCTATGTTCAAGCTGGGAAAGAGGATTTGTTTCGTCCATAAATTGAGAAAGCTGGGAAGTATTAAAAAATTCTTTGACAACGGCCGTAAGGGGCCTGATATTTATAAGCTGAACCGGCATCGCCAAACCTTCTTCAATTGTTGACATTCTGTCTTGAATTATTCTTCTCATTCTGGCAAATCCTATGTAAAGCCTGTTCTGAAGAAGCTCTCCCACCGCTCTTATTCTTCTGTTTCCTAAATGGTCAATGTCATCCGGCTCGGCCATTGGCTCGTTATTAAGCCTGATTATTTCTTTGATTATGGCCGTTAAATCTTCTAAATTAATAGTCTGGTCTTTTTTATTTTGAGGAAAACCAAGTCTTTGATTAAATTTATAACGACCGACTTTTGAAAGAGAATACCTATCGCTTCGCCAAAACATCGCGTCAATCAAACTCTTGGCGTTTTCCGGCGTCGCCAAATCCCCCGGCCTTAAACGTTTGTATATTTCAGAGTAAGAATCGCGTTCATTTTTGGCCGAATCTTTTTTAAGAGTCGCTTCTATGAATTTTATCTGTCCTTTGTCAATATCTTTAAACGCCTTAATTATTTCATCGTTAGTTTTAAGGCCGAATATCCTCAAAAGACAGGTGATCGGCGCTTTTCGGCGGCGATCTATTTTAACGCCGATAAAACCGTCGGACTCCGTTTCTATTTCCAGCCAGCTTCCTCTATTGGGAATAACTTTCGCGCCGAAAAGTTTTTTTCCTTTTGAAACTTCAGCCGTGAAATAAACTCCGGAAGACCTGATTAATTGGGAAACAACGACTCTTTTAACGCCGTTTATAACAAAGGTTCCTTTAGAGGTCATTATCGGGAATTCTCCCAAATAAACTTCTTGCTCTTTTGTTTGTTTAGTTTTTTTATTGACAAGTTTTACTTTCGCCCTTAGTGGGGCTTCATAAGAAAGGTCTTTAAGTTTTGCCGCTTCTTCGCCGTATTTCGGCTCACTAAAATAATAATCCGAAAAATAAAGCTCCATTTCTTTTCCGGAATGGTCTTTGATCGGAGAAATTTCATTGAAAAGTTCTTTTAATCCCTCTTTAACAAGCCAGTTCCATGAAGAAATCTGAATATCTATCAAAGACGATTGTTTTATTGACGCTTCCGGTTGAGACGAAAAATTTTTTATGGGCATTTTTTTCGGCATTTTATTTAAGCGCAAAAATCCGTCCCTGAAAACCTTTGTTCAAGAGAAAGAGGCGCGGTTATTTATTTAATAAATATTTAGCTCTATTAAAATCGTGCTCATTAAAATTCTTTGAAAAAATGGTTTTTTTTGTTTTGGGGTCTGAAAGATAATACCAATAATCCGTATCAAGCGGATTTAAAGCCGCTTTTATGGAATCAATCCCCGGATTACTGATCGGCGTCGGCGGCAAACCTTTATAAAGATAAGTGTTATGCGGGGAATCGATTTTATAATCCTCTTTTTTGATTCGCGGGCAATTTAAAAAACGACCTTCGCATTTTACATAGACAACCGTAGCGTCCACTTGAAAAGGGATTCCGCTTGCTAGTCTTTTCTCCAATATGCCCGCCACTATTCTTTTATCATTATAATCCGGGACTTCTTTCTCTAAAAGAGAAGCCATTATCAACGTTCTTAAAATTTTAGACTTGCCGTCAAACATTGTCAAGGCCTTGTCTTTGAAGTTGTCTATAATCTTTTCAACCGCTTCTTCGGCGCCGGCTCCTTCTAAAAAATAATACGTGTCCGGTAAAAGAAATCCTTCTAACGGCAAATTTTCCTGATAAGGGTTTTTCTGTTTTAAAAGACTGTTTTTTTCTATTATTCCCAAGGCGCTTAATCTTTCGTCCACTTCTTTAATAGTCGCTCCGGGGAAAATAACAACGCTTATTTCTTTTGGCCCATTAATAAAAATTTTAAATAATTCCCGCACGGAAACGGGTTTTTCAAAAACATATTTTCCGGGCTTAAGATTATAACTTTTGAAGGTCAAAGCTCCGTAGATTTTGAAAACGCTTCCGGAATAAATAATTTTCTTTTCATCTAAAATGTCGGCGATTTCTCCAAGCCCCATTCCTTTTTTGATGTCGATTTCAACCGGATATTGATTGCCGTAGTTCGGCCCAAGAATATATAAAAAAACGGAAATAAAAAAAATAAACGATAGAAACAATATTAACCAAAGTTTGTTCATATTTTGCGGATAAACGCGGATTGAATAATGCCGATTAAAATCAAATCCACCAACAAACTTGACCCGCCATAACTCAAAAACGGGAATGTCACTCCGATTACCGGCGTCAGCCCCAAGTTTGACCCGACATTCAACATAAATTGAGTTATAAAAAGGATTGCCGTTCCCAAGCAGACAAATCTGTTAAAATTGTTTTCCGTGTTAAATCCTATTTTAATTATTCTTAAAACAATAAAAATTAAAGAGAAAACGACCAAGGCTCCGGCCAACACCCCCCACTCTTCAATAAAAGCGGCGAAAATAAAATCCGTCTGGGGTTCGGTTAAAAATCCAAGCTGTGTTTGAGTCCCTTGCCCAAATCCTTTTCCAAAAAAACCGGCGGAGCCAATGGCTATTTTTGATTGAATTACGCTGTAGTTAATGCCTAACGGGTCTCTTTCTGGAGAAAAAAGCCCGATAATTCTTTCTTTTTGATAACCTTCCAAAACGCCGTTCCACATAAAAAATCCGGCCGCCAAAAATATAATCATTGAAAAGAAAATATGACGCCAACGAATTCCGCTTATTAAGAGAAATCCGAACCAAACAAAGAAAAGAATCAAAGCCGAACCCATGTCCGGCTGAAAAGCTATTAACAGCGCCGGCGCGGCGAAATAAAAAAAAGACGCCGATAAATTCGATACTCTGGCGATGCTAATGTGTTTCTTGCTGAAAAATTGAGCTAAAACCGCGATAAGAGAAAGCTTGGCAAGCTCGGCAGGCTGAAACTGAAAATCTCCTATTTGAATCCATCCTTTTGTTCCTCTTATGGTTGGCGCGAAAAATAAAGCTAAGACCAATAAAAGTAAAACTATTATATAAAATCCGATGATTATCCCGCGATAATTTACAAACGGTCGCCAATCAAATCTTACGACAAAAAAGAATAAAATTATTCCGAGCGCGTACCATAAAATCTGCTTATGGAAAAGCCTTGAAGACGTGCCGGCAAGACTCAATAGGCTCGCCGCCATTAAAAATAATATTGAAAAATTAAGTTTCCAATCTAAATCCTGAAGCCTGAAGCCTGAAACATGAAACATGAAGCCTGAAATATATTATAAAGATAAATTTCCTTTGGCGACCATTTTAAAATTTTTCTTTTTCAGATAATTCATATATCCGGCGACGCCGATCATCGCCGCGTTATCCGTACAAAAATTTTTCGGCGGAATAAAAAATTTAACGCTTAATCCCGCGTTCTTAATTCTAAATTTAAAATCTTTTCTTAAGGAAAGATTTGACGCCACGCCGCCGCCGATTAGAACTGATTTTGCCTTAAATTCTTTAACGGCCTTGAGTGTCTTTATTATTAAAACATCAAAAGCGGCTTCTTGAAAGGAAGCGGCGATATCGTTCTTGTGGAAATTTGCCTCTAAGAAAAGTGTCTCGGAGCCCGAGCGGGCATGGTTCCGCCGAAGGCGGAGAGCGAGGGCGAGAGGCAAGCGGGCGAACGAGTCGCTGGACGAGTGAGACCCCGTCTTTTCGTGAGGTAAATTTTCACTATCCCTAATATGATACAGCACCGCCGTTTTCAATCCCGAAAAACTGAAATCGTAATTTTTCTGATTGAGCATGGGTCGCGGAAAATTTATCGCGTCCTGCCAACCCTTCGGCACACTCCGGGCAAGTTTTTCAATTTCCGGCCCGCCCGGGTAAGGGAGGTTTAAAATTCTCGCGACTTTATCAAAAGCTTCGCCTACGGCGTCGTCTCTGGTTTCTCCAAGTTTTTTATAATCAACAAGACTATTCATTTTCATAAGAATTGTATGGCCGCCGCTTACCAGCAGAACAATCGCCGGAAACAAATTTTTAAATTTAATTTTTGGGTTTTTAGTCAATAAATAAGAGTATAAGTGCCCTTCCATATGATTAACGCCGACTAATTTTGTTTTTAGTTTTTTGTTTTTAATCTTTAATTGATTGTATAAATTTTCAGCAAAATTTATTCCCGTCCATAGTGCCGGCTCCAACCCGGGACCAACGGTTACGGCGATTAAATCGGGAGTTGACCAATAGCCACCAGCCGCTAATTTTTTAAAAAGAATTGGCAAATTTTTGAGGTGCTCACGCTTCGCCAAATTCGGCACTATCCCGCCAAAAGGACGATGAATTTCAATTTGCGATGAAATTAAATTTTTCAAGATTTTAAAACGCGGATTTTTTAATCCGCCTTCCGCTTCCATTAAAGCAATCGCCGTTTCATCACAGCTTGTTTCAATCGCTAAAATCTTCATAATAATCTTTATTCAATTAACTGTTTTATGATGCCATTAATATATCCTTTAACTTGATAAAATAATTGCCGCCGATTAATTATTATCTGAATCGTGCCGTAAGGCAAAAACTTTTTACCGCGCTTAAATTTACTTAAACGGCTAATTTGTCTGGATATATAAAAATTTGATTCCGGTAATCCAGTAACCCTTGACCAAAATTTTCGGGCTGTTTTTTCTTTTATGTTGGGGTGGATATGAATACCTGATTTTATCCGTTTTTCTTCAACTTTTAAAATTTTTCTAATAAACAACATATACAGTTTAATCATTTGAGCATTTGAATTTGAGAAAGAAAGACGAGGATATTTATGCCGACCGTGATGAATAGTTCCTTCTCCCCAATAAAGAGCTGCTCCGATAAGAATAAGTTCATATTCAGAGATTGGCTTAACCACTTTAATTGCTTTAGAAAAAATTAGATTATTCTCTTTAATAATTCGCCTAGTCCGCTGTTTGTTAAAATTAAAAAGCCCTCGCTTTCTGGCAATTAAAATATTTTTTTTTAATCGTTCCTTCGCTTCGAGTGGAAGCTTAATATCTTTAAACCAAAAACTAAGCGTTCCTTTAGAAGGAATGTTTAACGCTTTTAAAATTTCGCCGTAACTCTTTCCTTGTAATCTTAATTTGATCGCCTCGTTTTGTTTAATTTTCTGTACCATCGTGTTTAACTATAATAATACAGTACAATGGTACAAAAATAAAGTTGAAAACTATTTTCGTTGGCGGTCCCACCGGGATTTGAACCCGGGTTACCAGGATGAAAACCTGGCGTCCTAGACCAGACTAGACGATAGGACCAATTTTAATCGCTTTATTGCTTCGTCTATTTCTTTTTTCGTAGTCGGCTTGCCAAAACTAAATCGCAAACTTGATTTTATACGCTTGTCTGAAAATCCGCAAGAAGACAAAACATAAGAAATTTTTCTGTCTCTCGCCGAACAGGCGGCCCCGGAAGAAACCGCGATTCCCGCCAAATCTAATTTCATTAATAAATCTTGCGAATTGTGGCCCGGAAAATAAACATTAATGATATTGGGAAGACAATTTTTTTCGGAATTATTTTTTTCCGCCTTGGGAAAAATATTTTTTATCTTTTTCCAGAAATAATTTTTTAGTTCTTCCGTTCTTATTTTTTCTCCTTCTCTGTTCTTAACGGCTAATTCAACGGCCTTGGCGAATCCGACGATTGAAGAAACATTTTCTGTCCCCGCTCTTAATCCGAATTCTTGACCGCCGCCGGCGATTAAAGCATGAAGCATGAAGCCCGAAGCCTGAAGCGTATGTTTCATAAATAGCGCGCCGATTCCTTTCGGGCCGTAAATCTTATGAGCGGACAAAGTCATTAAATCAATTCCTAACTTATCGGCGTCGCAATCTAAAAATTGGAAGGCTTGAGCGGCATCGGTGTGGAATAAGGGGTAAATAACGAGGTTTCGCTCTTTTTTAAATTGTTGCAGGATTTTAGAAATTTCCGCGATCGGCTGAATGGTTCCGATTTCGTTATTAGCGTACATTACCGAAATCAGAATCGTCCGTTCGTCTAAGGAATTTTTCAGTTTTTTCAAATTAACGACGCCGTTTTTATCGACCGGCAAATAAATAATTTCCGTTCCTTTTTTCCCCAAATCCCGACAAGTTTCCAGAATAGATTCGTGTTCTATGGAAGAAACTATAATCTTGGGAACGAAGGCGAGTTGTTTTGAGGAAGTTTCTTTAAAAATATTTACTATCCCTCTTAACGCCAAATTATTCGCCTCGGTCGCGGAGCCGGTAAAAATTATCTCTCTGAATCCGCCTCCGCCGGAATGGGCGGATGGCGGACGGCTAATTTCTTTGGCGATTTTTTCTCTGCTTTCATCAATCGCGGTCATCGCTTCCTGCCCGAAAGAATGGAGACTGCCGGGATTCCCGAATTTATTTGAAAAATAAGGCCGCATCGCCCTAAAAACCGACGGAGCGACCGGCGCGGTAGCGGCATAATCAAAATAAATTTTTTTCATAGATTTAACAACAAATGAGCCGGAAAACAACCGGTTCTTGAAATTAGAAGGTCGCGGCGCCGCCTAAACGTGCCTATCCGCGACTTTTGAAGCGACATAGCTTTGGGGCTTTGTTTTGGCTTCAAAATTATAAGCCCTTATTATTCCTAAAACCTCCTGAATCACCGTTCGCGTTTCGCCGTTTTCCCCGACATCAACGTGTATTTCAAAATCAAAATTAGGCGCGTCAAAAGATTTGAGATTAAGAAGCGTTTCTTTGGCAACCTCGAGAGAAAGCATCACCTCCTGAATTATTCTGTCCCGCAGAGTGTGAAACCTGCCTAGTTTAACTCTTCTCCAAAAATATCTTCCACCGCAACCGACCCGATGAATGACAATCGCCGTGGCGAAATCAACATTGTCGCCGGCGTATCCTTCCGAGTCGCTTCCGATAATTATTTTATAACGCTTCTTGTCGTCGCTTTTTATAAAATAGATTATTTCTTTTATCATCTCTTCCGCCCCGATTCTTAAGCCGTAAGAAGTGAAAAAATCTTTATTCATTTAGTCTATTTTATCATTAAAAGCAGTGAAATCGCAATTCCCAAAACAACAAGCCCGGTAATAATTTTAAATTCCAAATCCGAATCCGATACTTGAACCGATGTTGAAATAATTGAAGGCGTGAAGGTTCGTTATAAAAACTTACTGAACCCTAATTTTGTCCACTAACATCTCTAATAAATTTTTAACTTCTTCTTGAGCTTGAACTTCGGTTTTGCTTTCAACGAATTTTGACCACCGAGTCAAAATTTCCTCGTCTCCTAAATTTCTGACCGCGTTTTCAAGTTTTAATCTTGTCTCAAAATCAACTTCTGTCTCGGCTTTTAACACTTCTTCAATAAAGAGCTTTGTGAATTCTAAAACCTTATCATTGGTTTCTTGAATTTCCAAAGCGGCTTGGGTTTGGCGAAGTTCTTTGACAATAGAAAAGTATTTGACGCCCAAAAAGATATTGCCTGCCAGCAGAACTAAGATAAGGATTAAAATTATCTTTGGCTTATTCATATATTTTTTGGTTTCAGTAATTTCTCTCTTATTTTATCACGATAGAAGTTGTAGAGCAATAAAATAATAACAAAAACCAATAAAATTATTTTCCAGTCCACAATTTTTAGCCACCAGTATTTGGTTTTTAGTTCAATATTGACATGGACGCCACTCCCCTCCTTGACCTGAAACGGCTTGCCATCATAAACAAGATAACCCGGGGCCTCGGCTTTGAGATAATAATAACCCTCGGGCACTAAAAACGAATAAGTGCCTCTAATATCGGTGGTTTGAGGATTTTCTTGTTGATATTCTTTAGCCGGCCAGATTTCGTATTGTTTGGTTTCCAAGTTCAGCCAAAAAAGAGAAACAATAGCTCCGGGAATACGAGTTTCTTTGTCGCCATCCTTTTCATAAAGATACCCTTCGGGATCAATAACGGTTATCAGACGAATCTCTTTTTTGCCCAATTCGGGGTCTTCAAAATCCATTACCGTGATAATCTCGTATTCCCCTTCAACCACGGGCGCTTGGATTTCGGCGGTGTAAATTCCGTCGCCGTCAGGATCAGTATACTCAAATTCCAACAACACCAGCTTTTCTTCAACGCTGACTGGTTGTTTTTGGGTTTTGGCAAAAACTGGATTGGCAAAAATCACAGACGCCAGTAAAGAATTAAGCGGAAATTCTAAAGAAGTCGGCTGACTGCCCTTTGATTTAAACACCACATAACCCTTAACGCTCTTAACTGGTTTGTCTAGTTTTACCGTTAACTGCAGGGGCTTGCCGGAAATTGTTTGAATTTTCTGCTGCGGTTCGCCTTTATCGTTAACCGACAAGGCAATATTGAAATCAATCAATTCGCCGCCGGTTTTGGCAAAAACTATTTCAGTCGGTATTTTTTGTTTGCTGGCCGGCGATAATTCGGCGACCGGAACGCCTTGGGGCAAAGCGAACTTGCCGGGTTCAACTTTGACGGTCGGCAGACCGACCTTTTCTGTTAACCCGAGTAAAGTTAATTTAATAGTTTTAAGTTTTGCAACATCTGTAATTTTGTTGATGCCGACTTCCTCAAAAGTTTTTTCGAGCGCCGGGAATTTTTGAGCCAGATTTCTGATTGCTTTGGGCAAGGGCGCTAAAACAAATTCTCTGATTGGTTTTGAGGGTAAGAGCTGCCATCTGTTTTGAAACGCCAGGGGCGCCTCTTTCGACACCAGTTCTTTAATTGGTACTTCCGGCGGTTTAGCCTCTGGCGATTTAGGCTTCAGAAATTCGGGCGTTAATTTTTCCAATATTTCTTTAATTTTCCCCGCGATTGCCGCCCTATTTACTAAAATAGCGCCGTCAGAAACCGCTTTTTTTAATTTACTTAACGGGCCGTCGTCTCCGTAAGTATAAGTGGTGACGTTACTGGTGGCTCCGGTGGCTCCGGCGGCTCTTGAGCTTGCCGACCGCCAGTCGGTTTTTACTTTAAAATCCGAGGCTCCGCAAGAACTGCCGTTTGAACAATTAAAACTTATTTTGCTGGCGTCTCTGTCTATTGTGGCGTAGCCTAAAAATTCGCCGCTGGAATTAATCGTTACTCCGGTAAAATTTATCCAGCCTAAATTTTCTCCCCAGGCGTAACCGGAAAGAGTTCCTTCGTTATTGTTTAAAACTCCGCTGGTTGAAGGATTTAATTTTATCCAACCGTAATTGTCGCTCCAGGCATTACCCGTCAAAGCGGAGTCAATGACGTGAACATTCCCGCCGGTTACTCCAAAATTAATCCAGCCGGTATTTTCTCCCCAAGCGTATTTATAAGTAGTATCTATCGTACCGTCCGTTGTTGAAGCCGAAACGACCGCCGGAAAAACAACAAAAACCGTCAAAATAATTATTAATTTATTCCTTGTTAAATTCATTGGAATTTATTATAACATTTTTAGGCGTAAAGATTGCTATGTGTGTCTATGTCGATAAATAATACAGTGTCTTTTTGTGTATATTCGTATAATACGCGTAAATCTCCTGTAATATTTATACTCCGATAACGAAAAAGTTTTCCGTGAAGCGCGTGGTCGTTTAGCGCGGGGTCTGATACATTTCTTATAAAAATCTCCACTCTTTTCTCAAATTTTTTTCTTTCACCGCTCCTAAGTTTTTGGAACTTCTTCTTGAACTTTTTAGAGTAGACTATCCTCATTTTGAGTTAAGGCTTCTCATTAGGTCTTTGATATTATTAAACGGCCCAGTAATATTTCTCCCTGCCCTGTAATCTTTGCTTGCTTGTTTAAGCATCTTTTTTACTTCCGGACGCAACTGTGATTCAATAGAAAAACTGACCGAACGTTCTCGAATGAATTCTTTTAAGTAGGCATTGACCACCGCGCTTAAAGGGAGCCCTAAGTCAGCTGCTATTCGTTGGGCATTCTCTTTCACCTCTTTATCCGCTTTTATATTTATCGTTGTTTTCATAATGTCTATTATATACATAACAGACTATTATTTGTCAATTTCTGCTTTGTGACGATAAAACCAAACGACTCAAAAATCCTTATGGCATCTTTTCCGGAAAGAACCTTCGGTTTAGACATATTGCTCTGCGGATAATTCAAAATTCACCAACACGGATGGGTGCGCGGAAAAGCCGAGAAGTGAGATGTCCTCTCCTTCCGTGTGTAGGGCAACAGCTTCTTTGATGTTCTCCGTCAACTCATCAAGGGTTTTCCCTTGCGTCACCACAGGAAAATCAATGCCGGAAGCGGTGTAATGTTTTCCTTCTTTTGAAATACGAAATTGTATAATACTCTTCATGTTTTTGTTATATATCTTATCTCTGTATTGTCAAACTGGAATTCAGCGTGGCATGAAAACAACTGAATTGCGCCAAGAACGATTCCGGTTTTTCCCCATAGCGAAGGCAAGGTCTTCGTGTGTGCTACTGATGTGTTTCCCAGGACAGGTCAGACCTGTCTATTCAATTTCTTACTCAAACCAATACACTTCGGCGTAGCCGGAACCGCCAGCGCCGCCGCTGCTGCTGCCGTCGCCGCCGCCGCCGCCGCCGGTGCCGGCGCCGCCACCACCGCCACCACCCAC
>CAYIEP010000002.1:0-32141 GCA_964362515.1 uncultured Candidatus Saccharibacteria bacterium
TGGAGTTCAGACGTGTGCTCTTCCGATCTAAGCCATCGGTAAAAAAATTAAATCCCTGCTGGACTCTCAAAAAGAAATATTAATAAAAGGAATGATTAATAACGGAATACCGGAAAAGACCGCCAAAACCGTTTGGGAACTTTTCCCGCCGTTCGCGCGCTACGGATTCAACAGGTCTCATGCCGTCTGTTACGCCTTAATAGGGTATCAAACCGCTTATCTTAAGGCTCGCTGGCCCATAGAATTCGTTACTTCTCTTCTTAATTCCGATTCGGGAGATATTGAAAGAATAACTTTTTTAATTTCCGAAGCCAAAAATATGAACGTAAAAGTTCTTCCGCCGGATATTAATAAAAGTTTCGTGGATTTCGCTCCCGAAGAAGGAAATATAAGATTCGGCCTTCTGGCCATTAAAAATGTGGGCAAAAATATTGTCGACGCCATAATAGAAGAAAGACAAAAATCCGGTCCATTCAAAAATTTCACGGAATTTCTGAACAGGATAAATCATAAAGACTTGAATAAAAAATCTTTGGAAAGCCTTGTAAAAGTCGGCGTGTTTGATTCTTTGGGAATTGACCGCGGAATATTATCTTTAAATATAGAAGAAATTATTTCTTATTTTCAAAATATCAGGAAATCAAAAAATTCTTCGCAAAACAGTCTTTTTGGAGACAATCCTTATTCAAACAATTTTAATTTTTTAAAAAATAACGCTAAAGTTCCGGTAAAGGAAAAGCTTGGCTGGGAAAGACAGCTTATCGGTCTTTATATTTCCGGACATCCTCTTGACCCGCACAAAAATACTCTTGCTTTAAATAACGTCAGATCAATAAAAGAATTGACGGCAAATAAAAACGGCAATAACGGAAACGGCTTAAAAAGAATCGGCGGCGTTATCTCTTCTCTTAAAAAAATAATGAGCAAATCGGGACAAATCATTCTTTTCGTAAAAATTGAAGATTTCACTGGTTTCTTGGAAACGGTTGTTTTTTCCGATACGCTTTCTAAAAATCCCGCCGCCTGGAAAGAAAACAATACCGTTATGATAGAAGGAAAACTTTCCTGGAGAAACAACGAACCTAAATTTGTTTGCGAAAAAGTGGTAGAATTACAATAACAACATGATTGAAAATATTCGCCATTCATTAAGCCATGTCTTGGCAATGTCTGTTTTGGAAAAGTTTCCAAAAGCAAAGCTTGGGATAGGACCCGTTATTGAAAACGGTTTTTATTATGATTTTGGCAATATAAAGATTAATCCGGAAGACTTGACGATTTTTGAAAAAAGGATGCGCGAACTTGTAAAAACGGGTCTTAAATTCGAAGGAAAGAAAATATCGCCGAGTGAAGCTAAAAAACTTTTTAAAAATCAGCCGTATAAATTAGAGCTCATTAAAGAATTTTCAAAAGATAAAAAACAATTAACCGCTTATAAAAGCGGGCATTTCATTGATTTATGCAAGGGCGGCCATATTAAAACAACCAAAGAAATAAACCCCGACTCTTTCAAGCTGATAAAACTCGCCGGCGCCTACTGGAAAGGAAGCGAAAAAAACCCGATGCTCACAAGAATTTACGGCGTAGCTTTTGATAATAAAAACGGGCTGGAAGAATATTTAAAAAAACAAGAAGAAGCCCGGCGTTGCGACCACAGAATTATTGGAGAAAAATTGGAACTTTTTATGATTGACGACGATATCGGAAAAGGGTTGCCGCTTTATCTGCCTAACGGGTATAAAATAAGAAAAAAACTTGAAGATTATATTTATAACATAGAAAAACAAAACGGCTATCTCCACGTCCTTACCCCTCACATCGCCAAAGAAGCGATTTATCTAAAATCCGGACATTTAGCTCATTACAAAGAAGATATGTATCCCCCTATTTTGATTGATAACGAGCGTTATTATCTTAAACCGATGAATTGCCCCCATCATCATTCAATTTATAAAAATAAGCAAAGAAGTTATAAGGAGCTTCCCTTAAGAATTGCCGAATTCGGAACCGTTTATAGGCGCGAAATGTCCGGCGTTGTCTCGGGTCTTATAAGAATGCGCGGCTTTACTCAAAACGACGCCCATATTTATACCAACGAAGAGAATCTTGAAAAAGAGCTTACAAGTATTCTGAAATTTCATAAAAAAATTTATGACGATTTAAATATTAAAGATTATTGGTACAGGCTTTCTCTTCCGGATTTCAAAAACAAAGAAAAATTCGGCGATATAAAAAATAAAAAAATGTGGCAAAAAGGCTCGTTAATATTAAAAAAAGTCCTTAAAGATAATAGTTATGAATTTGTTGAGGGGAAAGGCGAAGCCACTTTCTACGGGCCGAAAATTGATATCCAGAGCAAAGACCTTTACGGCAAGGAAGACACAATAGCCACCATTCAGGTTGATTATTATTCCGCGTCAAAATTCAATCTTTCATATATAGATAAAAACGGCAAGGAAAAACCGGCGATTATTATTCATAGGGCTATTTTGGGTTCATTTGACAGATTTATGGCTTTTTTAATAGAAAAAACCTGCGGTAATCTGCCATTTTGGCTTTCACCCGTTCAGGTTAAAGTTCTTACCGTAAGCGAAAAACAAAAAGAATACGCCCAAAAAGTATTTCTTGAGCTTCAAAAAGTCGGGATTGACGCGAGCCTTGCTCCGTTTGATGAAACTCTCGGGAAAAAAATCCGTGAAGCGGAAATTAAAAAAATACCGTATATCGTTATAATTGGAGAAAAAGAAACGGAAAAAAACACGATTAATATCAGAAGACTCGGCAAACAATACGAAACGACGATGGAAGAATTTAAAAATTCTCTAACTAAAGAGTTGCGATGAAGATAATTGTCATTCTCGGGCCGACCTCTTCGGGAAAATCGGATTTAGCGGTAAAACTGGCCCAAAAATTTAACGGAGAAATAGTTTCCGCCGACTCCAGACAGGTTTATAGGGAATTAGATATTGGAAGCGGAAAAATAACGAAAAAAGAAATGAAAGGCGTTAAGCATTATCTCCTTGACGTCGCCGACCCCAAAAAAAATTTTACGGTTGTTCAATACCAAAAACTGGCAAAAGAAGCCGTTAAAAAAATAGTCAAAAACGGCAAATTGCCGATTATCTGCGGAGGAACGGGTTTTTATATTGATTCTTTAATATACGATTACAAATTTCCCGAAACTAAACCGCGCTTAAAATTAAGAAAAGAGCTTGATAAAAAAGAGATAAAAGAACTTCTTAAAATTTTAGAAAAAATAAATCCGAAATTTTATAAAAAAATAGACAAAAATAACAAAAGAAGAATTATCCGCGCCATTGAACTGACGAAAGAAATCGGAGATATTCCGAAAATTATTAAAAATTACCCCTATCAATACTTGAAAATAGGAATTAAAAAAGATTCGGGAACTCTTAAAAAACTGATATATAAAAGGCTTAAAAAAAGAATAAAAGCCGGAATGCTCAATGAGGTTAAAAAACTCATAAAAAAGGGCGTGAGCCATAAAAGATTGGAAGATTTGGGGATGGAATACCGTTATGTTTCCCGTTATTTAAGAGGGTTAATCAACAAGCAGGAAATGATTGATTTAATTAACAGAGAACACCGACGCTATTCAAAACGCCAAATGACGTGGTTTAAAAAAGACAAAGAAATTAATTGGATAACAAGAGAAAAAGAAGCCTACGACCTTATTAAAAATTTTATGTCACCCCGGCCTTAATTCTCTGTATTTTCTTATTTTCTCCAAAAAATCCTCCAATTCCTCTTCAGGGATTAATTCTATTAATCCCTCTAATTCTCTTAATGCCCTCTGTCTTATATTTTCCTGATTTTCTTTTCCATCTCTTCCGCCATCTGGAAATTTCTTAATTTCGCCCATAATTTATCAGTTCTCTAAAAATATTTTTTAATTTTTCCGGATCGCCGCGACCTTTAAGCTTTGCCATCGCTTGGCCTATTAAAAACTGCATGACATTATCTTTCCCTTTCTTATAGTCTTCAACCGCTTTTATATTGTCCTTTAAAACCGACACGGCCGTTTCTTTAATAATGTCATTATCAAAAATTTTTCCCAATTCTTTTTCCTTAATAATATTACGTGGGTCGTCTCCGGTCAACATCATTTCTTTAAGAATTTCCTTAGCTGTTTTGCTTAGTATTTCTCCCTTAATTATCATCGTGATTAAATCGGCGAAATTTTCCGGCGTTATTTTAATCCCCGTTACTTTCAGGTTGCTTTCGTTCATTAATCCTTTAAGGTCGCTTGTTAAATAATTAAACAATAATTGGCAATCGGCATCCGGCGATTCGGATTTTAACTCCGATACGGCTTCTTCAAAATAATCAGCTAAAAATAAATCAGAAATCAAAACCTCCGACTGTTCGCGCGACAAATTATATTCTCTTAAAAATCTGCCCCTTTTTTTTTCAGGAAGCTCCGGAATTTCCATTTTCAATTCGTCTGTTCTAAATCCTTTAATATCAAGCGGCGGCAAATCTGGCTCCGGAAAATAACGATAATCATGAGCTTCTTCTTTCTTTCTTTGGGGAAAAGTGCTTTTTTTGTTTTCGTCCCACCCTCTTGTTTCTTGAGTAACTTTATTTCCCGTTTCTAAGATTTCTTTTTGCCTTTTAATTTCATAATCTATAGATTCTTCAACCGCCCTGAAAGAATTAAGGTTTTTTATTTCAACTTTTGTCCCCAGATTTTCGTCTTTAGAAACGCTTATATTGGCTTCCACTCTCATATGGCCTTTTTCCATATCCGCGTCGGAAATGCCAAGATATTTTAAGATTAATTGAAATTCCTTGGCAAAAGCAACCGCCTCTTTGCCGTTTTTTATATCCGGTTCGGTGACAAGCTCCATTAACGGCAAACCCGCCCTGTTAAAATCAACCAGTGAAGATTTTCCGTCATTGGAATGAATAAGTCTTCCCGTGTCTTCCTCTAAGTGTATTCTTGTTAATTTTATTCTTCTATTTTCAAAAATGTCCAAGTATCCGCCGGAACATAATGGTTCGTCGTATTGAGATATTTGGTATCCCTTCGGCAAATCCGGATAAAAATAATTTTTTCTGTCAAATTTAGACCTCTCGGGAATTCTTGAGTTAAGAGCTATCCCCGCTTTTAAAACGGCTTCAATGGCTTTTTTATTGGCGAATGGCAACGCGCCCGGATGCCCCAAGCAAACTTGGCAAACATTAAAATTAGGCCTTTTTTCATCAGGATTATTAACACAACCGCAAAACATTTTAGTTTTTGTTTTTAATTCAGCGTGAACTTCCAATCCAATGGTTGGCTGATACATATCATAATTATATAAATTTTAATCATAAGCGCAAAAAAGGGACGGCTTTCGCGCCTATACTAATACTAATCAATCTTACTAATGCTAATCGATCTAGTGGCTAGTGGCTAGTCTTCAATTTCTATTCCCATCGATCTCGCTGTGCCCTCTATTATTTTGCAAGCCGCTTCAATATCGTTGGCGTTTAAATCTGCCATTTTCTTTTCCGCAATCTGCCTAATTTGTTCTTTTTTAACTTTGCCGACTTTACCTTTTAAGGGATTAGACGCTCCTTTATCAATTCCCGCCGCTTTTCTCAATAAGTCCGACGCCGGAGGAGTTTTTAGCTTAAAATCAAAAGTTCTATCTTCGTAAACGGTAATTTCCGCGGGAATAATATCGCCGGCCATATTTTTGGTAGCTTCGTTAAACTGTTGGCAGAATTGCTGGATATTTACTCCATGCTGACCCAAAGCCGGACCAACCGGAGGAGCGGGGTTTGCCGTTCCCGCTAAAATCTGTAATTTTACTATTGTCTTTATTAATTTAGCCATAATTATTTTTTAATATTTTTTTTCCTTAATTCTCTTTAAGGCTTCGATTGTCGCCAAAGCGTTTGTTAATTTATTTTTTGTTCTTCCTAAGCACTTGGCGCTGGCATCCCTGACGCCCGCCAAGAGAAGAACTTGCCTCACTGCTCCGCCGGCCTTAAGACCATGCCCGGCCGGAGCCGGCTTAATTATTACTTTAGCGGCGCTAAATTTAGCTTCAACTTCATGTGGAATGGTGGTGCCAAAGATGGGCACGTTTATTAATTTCTTCCTCGCGGAAATCTTGGCTTTATCAACCGATTGCGCCACATTTAATCCTTTATCAATACCCACCCCGACCCTTCCTTTTTCATCGCCGATAACAACCGTTGCCCTAAAACGAAAACGCTTTCCTCCGGCAACAACTCTGGTTACCCTTCTTAGGTCTAAAACTTTTTCTTTAAATTCCGATGTTTTTTTTGCGTCTCTCATATCTATTAAAAAATTAATCCCGCCTTTCTTGCTCCTTCCGCGATATTCTTAACGCGACCGTGATATTTATAATGACCTCTGTCAAAAATTACTTTCTTAATTCCTTTATCAACGGCTTTTTTCGCGATAAGTTCTCCGAGAATTAAAGACTTGTCTGATTTTTTTCCTTTTGTTTTTAATTCTTTCGTAGAAGCGCTCGCTAACGTTAATCCTTTTTCGTCGTCGATTATTTGGACATAAGTATGACGGCTTGACCTGAAAACCGAAAACCTCGGCCTATCATTGCCGCCGTATATTTTAGCTCTTGTTCTGGTTTTTCTTCTTTCCTTTTTCTTGTTTAATTTAATTCTCTTGTTCATATTATTTTATTTCTTTTATTTTATTCCTTCCGCCATTTTCTTGCCGGCTTTTATTTTTACTATTTCTCCTTCATATCTTATTCCTTTCCCCTTATAGGGCTCCGGTTTTTTAAAAGCCCTTATATCGGCCGCTGTTTGTCCTACAAGATTTTTGTCTATTCCTGAAATTTTAATAATATTTTTTTCAACGACTATCTTTATTCCTTCGGGAGTATTGAATTTTACAACGTGAGAAAAACCTATGTTTAAAATCAAAGAATTACCGTCGAGATTAGCCTTATACCCTATCCCTTCTATTTTTAAAACTTTTTCAAAGCCCCGATCCACCCCGATTATAGCATTATTAACTAAGGCCCTCATCGTGCCCCAATTAGCCATAACCTGTTTGGAATTATTCCGCGGAGAAAAATTAATATTGTCATCCTTAACCTCTATATTTATATTATTAAGAATCCTAAGGCTTATTGTTCCGTTTTTTCCGTTAATTACAATAACGCCGTCTTTGATATCAACGGTTAATCCTTGAGGAATTAATATTGGTTTTTTGCCTATTTTGCTCATAAATTTTACCAGATTTGAAAAAGCGCTTGTCCGCCGACTTTTATTTTTCTGGCTTCTTGGCCGGTTATTATTCCTTTCGGAGTGGAAATCAGCAATAAGCCATAACCTCTTTTCACCGGTTTTATATCTTTATATCCGAGATATATTTTTCTTGACGGTTTGCTTATGAATTTAACGCCGTTAATCGCGCCTTTCTCATCGTGATATTTTAATTCAATATCTAAAATCTTGTTAACCCCCTTCCCTTTTTTATCAACTCCTGAAAGATAATTGTTTTTGACAAGTATTTCAATTATCCGTTCATCCATTTTAGAATAGCGGGATTTTACGCTTTTTGTTTTAATTAATTGGGCGTTTTTAATTTTAGTGATAATATCCGTATACATATTTTTTTACCAGCTTGATTTTTTAACTCCCGGAATTTCTCCTCGACTCGCTAATTCTCTGAAACAAATTCTACAAAGCCCGAAGTCGCTCATGTATCCCCTTTTCCGGCCGCACCTAAAACAACGCCTGACGATTCTAGTCGAATATTTTGGCTGCTTTTTAGCTCTTGCTATTACAGATGTCTTTGCCATAAATCATTAATCATTGATTAATTCTTCTTGAATGGGATTCCCATTAATTTATATAATTCTATTGCCTCTTCTTTATTTTTGGCGTTACTCACAATACTTATTTGAAGACCGAAATTAACTTTTGAATTTTCCGGGGAAATTTCAGGAAAAACCGTTTGCTCTTTCAAGCCGATAGTTAGATTGCCGTTTTTATCAATATTTTTTAAATCAATTCCCTTAAAATCTCTTACCCTCGGCAAAATAATATTAATCAATTTATCCAAAAAATAAAACATTTTTTCTTTTCTTAACGTAACTTTCATGCCTATTATTTGGCCTATTCTTGTTTTAAATCCGGCAATTGATTTTTTTGCTTTTGTGGCAATCGGCCTCTGACCGGTAATCGCGGCTATTTCTTTTATTAATTCAGGAAGAATTTTATCTTCAAAACTGGGCTGTTGGCTAAGTCTTCCAACGCCGCTATTAATAATTATTTTCTCTATTTTCGGGATAGCAAACTGATTTTCATAACCGAACTTTTCTTTCATATCTTTCATAACTTCTTTTTTATATTTTTCAACTAATGTTTTCATATAACGGGTAATTATATTTTTGATGAGCACTTTTTGCAAATCCTAAACTTTTTTTCTCCTTCAATTTTAAATCCTACTCTTGCGCTTTTACCGCAAGAAGAACAGACAAGCATCACATTAGATAAATCTATGGGCCTGGGAACCATCACTATTGAGCCTTTTTCTCCTTGTTTTTTCGGTTTTGCGTGTTTTTTGTATAAATTAAGCCCTTCAATTAAAATCTTGCCTTTATCGGGAAAAACCTTTAAAACTTTTCCCGTTTTTTTGCCGTCTTTTCCGACCAATATTTTAATTGTGTCTCCTTTTTTTATTTTCATACTATTTCTTCCGCCATTGTTACTATTTTCTCAAATCCTTTTTCTTTCAATTCTCTTGGAATCGGACCGAATATTCTCGTGGCTCTCGGCTCTTTCTTGACATCCACTAAAACAACCGCGTTTTCATCAAATCTGATGTAAGAACCGTCGAATCTTCTGAAACTCTTGCGCTGTCTTACAAGAACAACTCTTACGATTTCTTTCTTTTTAACCGTTTTTCGCGGCTCGGCCTCTTGAACAGAGGCGACAAAAATATCGCCGATTCTTGCATATCTTTTTCTTGTAGCGCCTAAAATTCTAAAACAACGGACGATTTTAGCTCCGCTGTTATCCGCTACTTTTAAAATTGAACGTTCTTGGATCATTGTTTTTGCCCTGAATTAACTACGCGATACTATTCTCCATCTTTTTTCTTTTGATAACGGCCTTGTTTCTTCTATGAAAACATTGTCTCCTGTATGATATTCGTTTTTCTCGTCGTGCGCTTTAAATTTCCGAGTTATTTTATAATATTTTTTATAACGCGGATGTTTTTTTAATCTGATAACCGCGACAACTCGCGTCTTGTCCATTTTGTCTGAAACAATTATTCCTTGTAATTTACGCTTCATGTTTCGAATTTATTATAGTTAATATTCTCGCTATCGCCTTTTTTGTTTCTTTAACTTCCTTGATATTCTTAACTTTGCCGGCGGCCAAGTCAAATCCAAGATTCCTTAATTTCTCCCGATAATCAACAAGGCTTTTTTCAAGCTCGGGCAATGATTTGTTTTTGATAATTTCAAAATCTTTCCTTTTCATGTTTTTTACCGAATATTCGAAACTATTCTTGTTTTAACCGGCAATTTATGGCCCGCCCTTCTTAGCGCTTCTCTGGCCAGAGCTTCGTCCAATCCGTCAACTTCAAAAAGGATTCTTCCTGTTCTAACCGGAAATACATATCTGTCAACGGCTCCTTTCCCTCCTCCCAGAGTAGTTTCCGGCGGTCTTTTTGTAACGGGCTTATCGGGAAAAATTCTTATCCAAATCTTCCCTCCCTTTTTGGTAAAATGGGTTATCGCTTTTCTGGCCGCTTCTATTTGTCTCGAATCAATCCAAGCGTTGCTTGTCGCCTGAATGCCAAAAGTTCCAAAACTCAAAAATATTCCTCTTGTTTCGACTTTGCGGTTTTTCGACCTGCCTTTTTGCCATTTTCTATGTTTTACTTTTTTCGGTATAAGCATAACAATTTATGTTTCACGTTTCATGTTTCGTGTTTCGTGTTTCATGATTAAATACTTCTCCTTTGTAAACCCAGACTTTTACGCCTATTGTTCCATAGGTAGTAAAGGCGGTAACTTGCCCGTAATCAATATCCGCTCTTAATGTTTGAAGCGGCAGTTTCCCTTGTTCTAAGTGTTCGGTTCTGGCTATTTCCGACCCGCCTAGTCTCCCGGAAACCATAATCTTGGCCCCTTTAATGTTTTTGTTCTGGAGAATCTGGTCAAGGTTTCTTTTCATTATTCTTCTAAAGGGAAGTCTTTTTTCCAAATCCCAAGCTATATTCTGAGCGACCACCCTTGCCGAAACATCGTGTCTTTTTACTTCCTCTATGTTTAAATTCAAGAAAACCGGCTCGTTTATTTTATTTTCTCTTCTTAATTTTCTAATTTTATTTTCAAGAAGCTTGGTTAAGTCTTCTATCCCTTTTCCGCCTCTTCCGATAACTAAGCCCGGTCTTGCCACCCTTACGGATATTTTATAATTATTCGCTATTCTATCTATATTAATTTTATCAATGCCCGCAAGCTTAATCTTTTCTTCTATTAATTTTCTTAATAAAACGCCTTCTTCCAATACATCTTTAAAACGCGATTTCTTTGGAAACCAATTTAGTGACCATCCCTTAGTTATCCCTATTCTTAATGAATCCGGTCTTATTTTTTGTCCCATAATTTTATACGTTTTTCCTTCTGAATATTTTTCTCATAAATCCTTTTTCTCTGGGTCGGGAAATTTTTGGTGCTTCTTTTTCCGGTATTTTCGGCTTATCCCGTTCTTTTTCCGCCTTAATTCTCTCTAATTTTTTCTTTGAAATTTTTTCCGGCTTGACTATATTAAATCTTGAAGGCTTAATTTTCTCGCTCTCGGCTAAATTCAACGTAATATGGCTGCTTTTCTTTTGAATCATATCCGCTCTCCCCAAAGACCTGGGAAATTGTCGCTTAAGCATCGGTCCTCCGTCAACTCTTATTTCTTTTATGAATAATTTATCCGCGTTAAATTTCTGATTCTTGGCGTTGGAAACGGCTGACCTAAGAAGTTTTAACAGCGGTTCGGAAGATCTTCTATCGCCGATTAAAAGCTGGGCTTCGGCTTCGGAAACGGTCAACCCCTTAAGCGTGTTGGCGACCGCCCTTACTTTTCTTGGAGCTATTTTTAAATAATTTAATTTCGCGGTTTGGATTTTCATTGATTTATTTTTGCGGCGGCGGCGTTTCCGATTTCTTTTCTAAATCTCTCTGTATTTTTCCACCGTGTCTTACGAATTTTTTTGTCAGAGAAAACTCGCCTAATTTATGTCCTATCATTTCCTCTTTAATTCTAACGTTAATGAAATCTTTACCATTATGAACTCCGAAAATAAAACCCACCATTTCCGGCGATATCTCCGAACTTCTTGCCCAAGTTTTAATAACGGTTTTATCGTCCGCCTTTAAACCGGCTATCTTTTTTAGAAGCTTTTTATCAACATATGGACCTTTTTTTGATGAACGTGACATATTTATTTTCTCCTTTTAATTATTAATTTGTTGCTCCATTTCTTTTTCTTCCTGGTTTTCCTTCCGCCGGTAACTTTCCCCCATTTTGTTTTCGGTCTTTTTGTTCCTCGCAGGGCCTTCCCCTCGCCTCCGCCATAAGGATGGTCTCTGGGATTCATAGCCGAACCCCTTACTGTCGGTCTTATTCCTAAAATTCTTGATTTGCCGGCTTTCCCTATATTAATTAAACCGTGGTCGGGATTGGAAGCCTGACCCAAAGAAGCGAAATTATCCCACAATACTTTTCTTACTTCTCCGGAGGAAAGTTTTAATTGAGTATAGCTATCGTCGTGGGCTAAGATTTCCGCGTAAGAACCCGCCGATCTCGCGAATTGTCCCCCTTTCCCTTTATTTAATTCAATATTATAAACCAAATAACCGACCGGAATATTTTTCAGTGTTAATCTGTTTCCTTCTTTAAGCTGGGCGTTTTCGGAAGTTATTATTTCATCTTTAACTTTCATATTTTTAGAGGCAAGAATATATCTTCTTTCGCCGTCCAAATAAACAACCAAGGCTATAAAAGCCGTTCTGTACGGGTCGTATTCTATTGTTTCAATTCTCCCGGGAACATTAATTTTATCTTGCTTAAAATCGATAATTCTAAAAAGTTTTTTGTTTCCTCCGCCCTGATGCCTGACGGTTATTCTTCCTTGATTATTTCTGCCGGACCTCTTGGGAAGCCTTATTAATAATTTTTTAAAAGGCTTAGCCGCGCTTAACGCGCCGTAATCAACGGTTATCATTTGTCTTCTTGACGGAGTTGTCGGATTATAATTTTTCATAATTATTTTTTAGGCGGAAATCATTTCTATTTTATGCCCCTCCTTAAGGGTAACTATGGCTTTCTTATAAGCCGAAGTTCTCCCAACGGTTCGCCCCAATCTCTTGGATTTTCCTTTTGTATTGATAATATTGACGTCTTTTACTTTTACTCCGTAAAGCGCCTCTACGGCTTTTTTCGTTTCCGATTTATTGGCGCCTCTGTCAATTATAAAAATATATTTTCGCATGTCCGCCATGTCTCCGGATTTCTCCGTAATCCAATTCCGCTTTATTAAAAACATATTCTTTGAATCAACGGTCTTATTCTGTTTTTCTTTGGTAAAAATTTCCATATTATTATTTCTTATAATGATTATTTATTTCTTCTATCGAATCTTTTTCAAAAACTAAATTTTTATTTTTTAATAAATCATGGACGTTAAGAGAACGAGGACTGATTGCGTCAACGTTTTTAATATTGGAAACGGCTTGATGAATAGATTTCTTCGATGACTTCGGAATTAACAACGCTTTTGATTTGAAATCATGGATGATTTTTAAGAAATTCACCCAATCTTTTGTTTTAGAAAAATTGTCATTGAATTTATCAATTATTTTAATTTCGTTATCGGATAACTTCTTTGAAAGAACGGAAAAAACGGCCAGATTCTTCATCTTCTTGTTTATCTTTCTTTTAAAATTCTCTTCTTTGGTCGGGCCGTGAGAAACTCCGCCGCCGCTCCAAATCGGCGACCTTATTGAACCGTGCCTGGCCCGTCCGGGTCCTTTCTGGCGCCATGGTTTCTTGCCGCCGCCGGAAACTTCCCCTCTTCCTTTGGTATGGGCCAATTTTTCCCTTCTATTGGCAAGCTGAACCATTAAAGCCTGATGCACCAAATCAGCGTTCCATTTTGCGCCAAAAATTCTTTCCGGCAAATCAATTGTCCCCGCTTTTTCGTTTTTTTGATTAATAATATCTATTTTCATAATTCTGAATTCTATTTTCTAATTTCCAATAAGGTTCCTTTCATTCCCGGAACCGCGCCTTTTATCGTTAAAATATTTTTTTCTTTATCCACTCCGACTATTTCTAAATTTTTAACGGTTGTTCTTTCCAGTCCCATCCGACCGGCCATTTTTCTGCCCTTTATCGTTCTTTGCGGCGCCGTGGCGCCGATTGAACCAGGAGCTCTGTGTCTGTCTTTCTGGCCATGGCTTTTTGGCCCGCCGCCGAATCCGTGACGCTTAACAACGCCCTGAAATCCTTTTCCCTTACTTAATCCGCTTACCTTTATTTTGTCTCCTTCGTTAAATTGGCTCACATCAAGAATGTCTCCGATTTTTAACTGCGGATTTTCAATTCTGAATTCTTTAAGATTTCTGAAATTGCCTAATTCTTTTAAGTGACCCTTTAGGGACTTGTTTAATTTTTTCTTTGACGGATCAAAACCCGCTTGAATGGCGTCGTAGCCGTCTTTTTCTTTACTTTTTATTTGGGTTACTGAAACCGGACCGGCTAAAACCAAAGTAACCGGCACAATTTTGTCGTTTTTCCAAATCTGCGACATTTTAAGTTTTTTTCCAAGAATGAATGGCATAATTATAGATAACTAAAAACAGCCAAACTTAGCCGGCTGTTTCTGCTACAGCTTTGTTGGCTAAATCTTTGCGTATTCAAACCATGGTTCCGGTAAAAACCATTGAATAAAAGTAGCAGATAAATAAGATTGTGTCAATTTTTTTTAAACACGCAAAGCCGTATAAGCGGCTACGACGGTGACCTCCAATTTTTTTTAGATTTGTGAGTGCTCGGTTCGTAGCCGCTTATACGGCTCTATTGGTCGTTTATATATTACTTTGAATTACGAAATTAGACAAACCCAAAATTCTTTCTGAAATCTTAACGGAAGCGGGCGTAAGCGGTCCGCCGATTGGCGGAGAAGAAATAATTTCGGGTTTGTCTGATAGCTAATAATATATTTGAGTCCGGCTTTGCGAAAGAAATCGTTTCTATTTCTGAAAGTAAACAAAACCCCGCCTTTCGGCGGGGAATTGGAAGGACATTCCTCTGTCGATATCGTCGCAAGGGAATATTCAACACTCACAAAATGAATTATATACGCGTATTAACCAAAAGTCAAATCATTTTAATTTCCACATCGACTCCGGCCGGCAAATTAAGACTTGAAAGCGCTTCAATTATTTTTTGACTGGGATTTAAAATATCAATAAGACGCTTATGGATTCTTAACTCAAATTGCTCTCTGGAATCCTTATGAACAAAAGTTGAACGATTAACCGTGTATTTCTTGAATTCCGAAGGCAAAGGAACCGGACCGATAATTTCTCCGCCGTTTCTTACGGCGGTTTCAATTATCTGCTTGGCGGAATTATCTATCAGCTTATGGTCGTAAGATTTTATTTTCAGCCTTAATTTATTTTGTAAATTTTCTTCCTTCTTCTTGGCCACGCTTAATATTTATTTAATTTATAATTTTAGTAACAACTCCGGCGCCAACCGTTTTGCCTCCTTCTCTGATGGCAAATCTTTGTTTTTCTTCAAGAGCGACCGGGGCAATTAGTTTAATCACAATATTAACGGTGTCTCCGGGCATAACCATTTCAATCCCTGAAGGTAAAATTACTTCTCCGGTGACATCGGTTGTTCTCATATAGAACTGCGGTTTATATCCCTTACAGAATGGGGTATGACGTCCGCCTTCTTCTTTGTTAAGAACATAAACTTCCGCCTCAAATTCCGCGTGAGGAGTAATGCTCCCCGGCTTCGCGAGAACTTGGCCTCTTTCAACGTCTTCTTTTTTAAGACTTCTTAAAAGTATCCCCACATTGTCTCCGGCGCGGCCTTCATCAAGAATCTTATTAAACATTTCAATTCCCGTAACAATAGTTTTCTGGGTCGGTTTTATTCCGATTATTTCCAATTCTTCATTAACTTTAACGATTCCTCTTTCCGCTCTTCCGGTAACAACGGTTCCTCTTCCTTCTATTGAGAAAATGTCTTCTACCGGCATCAAAAACGGCTTATCTATTTCTCTTACCGGCTCGGGAATATATTCATCCAAAGCCTTAATAAGCTCCAAAATCGGCTTAATAGCTTCGTCATCGACTGATTTCGCCTCTAAAGCTTTAAGGGCGGAACCTTTTATTATCGGGATTTCATCTCCCGGAAAATTATATTTTTTCAAAAGTTCCCTTATTTCCGCTTCAACCAAACTAACGAGTTCCGGATCATCGACTTGGTCAACTTTATTTATAAAAACCACGACCGCCGGAACGCCAACTTGTCTAGCCAAAAGAATATGTTCTCTGGTTTGGGGCATCGGGCCATCAGTCGCGGCAACAACTAAAATAGCGCCGTCCATTTGCGCCGCTCCGGTAATCATATTTTTGATATAATCGGCGTGGCCAGGAGCGTCAATATGAGCGTAATGCCTTTTTTCCGATTGATATTCGGAATGATGAAGCGCGATGGTAATGCCTCTGGCTTTTTCTTCCGGAGCATTATCAATATCGTCAACCTTTTCGGCTTTTTCAATAAGCCCCTTTAATTTAAGAACATTCATTATCGCCGCGGTAAGGGTTGTCTTGCCATGGTCAACGTGGCCGATTGTTCCAACGTTGATGTGCGGTTTAGTTCTTTCAAATTTTGCTTTTTCCGCCATAATAATTTTAATTTAATTACTGCTATTATATTTATCGACTCTTAAAATTTATATCATTCAATAATTATTGTCAATATTCGCGTTTCTTAAACTCAAACCAGCTCCACTATAGACATTCTCGCTCCGTCATTTTTTCTTCTTTTAACTCCTTTGATTATTCTTAAATATCCGCCATTTCTGTCTTTGTATCTTTTCGCGATATCGTAAAAAAGTTTCTCTGCCGACTTCTTGCTTATCCTGCTTATTATTACTCTATGCGAAGCTAGATTCTGTTTTTTGGCCAACGTTATTAATTTCTCAACTTTCGGTCTTAATTCTTTCGCTTTTGCTTCCGTTGTTTCAATTCTTTCTTTTAAAATAATATTATTAACCAATCCCTTGAAAAGAGCTGTTCTTTGGCCTTTTTCTCTGTGAAATTTTCTTCCTTTGTTTAAGTGCCTCATTTTTACTCTTTTATTTTGATGTCTGAAATTTTGCTGAAATGGTCAATTAAAACATTACAGGCTTTATGCAGGGCGCTTGACGGAGAAATACTTCCGTCTGTTTCTATAAAAAACTTTAATCTATTGTAGTCCGTTCTATCCCCCACGCGCATATTTTCAACGGAAAAATTAACCTTAACGATAGGAGTAAAAATAGCGTCTATGGCAATCGTTTTAATCGGCAATTTTTCCATTTTTCTCGCTTCCACCGGAATATAACCAAGGCCCTTCTCAACGGTAATTTCCATTTCCAATTCAGAACTTTTTGAAGTTAATGTCGCTATATGGGCATCTTCGTTAATTATCTGAACTTGGTCGTTTGTCTTAATGTTTGAAGCTATTATCTTTTTCTCTCCTTTTGCTTTTAAGATAAATACTTGAGGCTCTTCCGCGAAAAATTTAAATCTTATTCTCTTAAGATTAAGGGTTATTTCCATGACGTCTTCTTTTATTCCGGGAATTGTGGAGAATTCGTGGTCAACGCCTTTTATTTTTATTTGAGTAACGGCCGCTCCGGGAAGAGAAGAAAATAAAACCCTGCGCAAAGCGTTCCCTGCGGTTAAACCGTATCCGGCGTAAAGACCCTCCACCTCAAAAACTCCCTCTTTATCGGTTTCAGAAATTTTCTTTATTTTTACCGTTTCGCTTAATCTTGCGTATTCCATTATTTACTATAATAATCAACAACTAAATTAATATCAAATAAAATTTCTTCCGTCGTCGGCAAAGATTTCAGACGGCCCTCAAATTTATCTCTGTCAATTTCCAGCCAATGAGGGGAATTATGTTTCTTCATGGTAATCGGCAAATCATTAAAAATCAAGATGCCTTTTGATAAAGGATTTATGGAAATTATATCGCCAACCTTAACAAGGTAAGAAGAAATTGTCATTTTCTTTCCGTTAACAAATATATGGCCGTGGCTGATTAATTGTCTTGCCACAACCCTTGAAGAAGAAAGCCCCGTTTTGAAAACAAAATTAGAAAGCCTCCTTTCAAGATTGGCTATTATGGTTTCTCCGATATTTCCCGTTCCCCTTTCAATGGCGGATTTAACCATTTTTTCAAGATGAGCCTCGGTTAATCCGTAAGTGGCCTTTATTTTTTGTTTTTCCAGAAGCTGTTGGCTATATTCGGAAACGGTTCTTTTAAATCTTTTACCGTGCATTCCTGGACGATAAGGCCTTCTTATCATGACGCATTTGGGACCGCTACAACGCTCCCCTTTTAAAAAAAGTTTAACGCCTAAAGATCTTTCTCTTTTTTCTTTTATTCTTAACATAAATATTATACTCGCCTTACTTTGGGAGGCTTGGGACCGTTATGGGGAATCGGCGTCACGTCTTTTATGGAAAGTATATTAAATCCGTGACCGGCTAAAGACCTTACGGCCGAGTCCCTGCCGCTTCCCACTCCCTTAATCACCACATCAACATTAACCGAGCCTATTTTTTTAAGTTTTTCGGTTATCGCGGCCGATACTTTTGAAGCCGCGAAGGGTGTTGCTTTTTTGGGACCGGAAAATCCCAATGCCCCGGCCGAAGACCAAGCTAAAATATTTCCATTCTTATCGGCCGCGGCCATTATAGTATTATTATACGTCGCATTGATATAAATTTTTATATTGTCTATTTTAACCGTTTTTAACGAAGAGTCGCCCTTGGAAACTTTACTTATCGCGCTTTCCGATTTAGCGGTTTCTTTTAATATTTCTTCTTCGCTTTTTTTAATAACTTTTTTCTTCCCCATAAATTTATTTATTTAAGTTCTGTTTTTCTTCTTCCGCTGCCGACTGTTTTCCTTACATTCCCTCTTACGGTTCTTGAATTGGTTTTTGTCCTTTGCCCTCTTACCGGAAGCCTTTTCGCGTGCCTTATTCCTTTATAGCTCTGGATTTCTTTCAGTCTATTTATATTCTGCCTGACGACTTGGCGGAGCTCCCCTTCAATCTTAAAGTTTTTTTCTATCGCCTCTTTTATTTTATTAACTTCTTCCGGCAATAAATCTTTCGCCTTTTTATTTAAATCTATTCCGGCGATTCCCAATATTTTTGCCGAAGAATAACGGCCTATTCCGTAAACATAAGTGAGCGCGATTTCAATCCGCTTATTATCGGGTATGTTTATTCCTATTAATCTCATTTTTTATCCCTGTCTTTGTTTATGTTTCGGACTTTTATCGCAAATAATGTAAATCCGTCCGTGTCTTTTAACGGTTTTGCAATTTTGACATATTTTCTTCACAGATGCTCTTACTTTCATAATCTTCTTGTTATTCTTCCTCTTTTTTTATCCGGACTAAGCTCAAGCAAAACCCTGTCCCCCGGCAAAACTCTTATGTGATTCATTCTCATTTTGCCGGCAAGATAAGCGATTATCTCATTATCATCGCCGAGTTTCACCTTGAAGGTGGCGGCCGGTAAGGCCTCCATAACGATTCCTTCAACGGGTTTCTCTTTTTTATTATCGGGCATGTAATAAAAATATTACGGAGCAAAGACTTAAAAGTCAAGCTTTATGATTTATTGAATTTCTATTTCTATTTTTTCTTCGTTTAACGGCACTTTTTTAATCCATCTTGGCCAAAAAGAAATAGTCGCTTTTTCTATGTCGGAAACGGAATAAATAATATCTTTTAATTCTCCTTCCTTTTTCCCCGCCACGCTCTTTTTAAAATCATTGATGTTTATCGACTTTTCAAAAATTCCATAGAAATTAACGGCAAAGGAAATTTGCCCGGCTTTAATGTCCAATCGCGGAGCGCCATATTCAAGCTTATAGGTTTTTAATTTAAATTCGGACCTGATATTTCCTTCGGCTAATTTTTCAAAAAGATTTTTTATGTCTGATTCTTTAAAAACTATTATTGAATATTCCCCTTCCATAAATATTCCGTAATTGCCTTTTTCGTCCGGCGATTGAGAAATTTCTTCTTTAACAACCGTAAATTGTTTCCCGCCGTCGATAATTTTAAAGTCCCGCGGTATCTGAAGAATTAAAAACGCTTCTATGATTTTTTTTAAGTCTTCGGCCGCGCTTAATCGAGCTTTTTTAATATCTTCTTCCGTCGGGAAAGATTCCTCGCCGATAAATCCTCCCTTCATCGGTTCTTTGGACTCCGCGTAAAAACCTTGATATTTGGGAGACCCTTCAAATCCCGGAATAGAAAATCTTCCGACCGAGCCGATATTGTATTTTTCGCCCGGCTCGTCCGCGGTTATTCCCGCTTCAACGCTCGAAGGAACTATTTTGCCGTCGGTTATTTTCGCTCCGGGAACTATAAATTCCGCGTTCAAACGAAAAATTTTCCCGTCCGGAGAAGAAAGCCTTGTTCCGACAACCAATTTCTGGATATCGGAGCTGTAAGCGTTATAAATTATTATTTTCCCGGAAGCTTTTCTTTCAACGTTTCTTTTGCCCGTTGCCTGAAAAGAAAAATTAAAATTCTTTTTTTGGGAAAAAATTTCCGCCGGAATTTGTTTTGAGGACACGTCTATTTCGCCGGTATTTTTTGAAGCGATTACCGAATCAATATAATTCCATTCATCTTTCTTGGTTATTATTTTTATTTTTGTTTTAGCCATTAAGGTGGGGATTAAAATGGCCGTCGCTAAAATAAGAGCTAAAATTAAAGAAACTAAAATAAGTTTTTTGTATAATTTCCTGTTTTTTGCCTTTCTCTCTTTTTTTTCTTTATCCTCTTCTTTAAATTTTTCTATTTCTTTTTCTTCAAATTCTTCAAATTTCCGTTCAAATTCTTTAACTGTCTTTTCTTCGTTTTTCTCTTTCTTCTCTTTTAAAGATTTAAAAAAAGAGCCGTCCTTGTTCGTGTTGGCTGGCGCGGAATTAGAAGGCGCGGAGGCCGGCCTTATTATATCCGTCATTTTTACTTTTTTCTTTTCCTCCATTTTATTAATTGCTTAATTACTAAAATACTATTCTTTTCCGTTTTTATCAATATTATCCATTAAAAAATTTATTATTTAAAAACATCCGCCCTGACTCTTCTTGTTCCGACTCCAACGGCCTCTTCTTTAAGTATCTTAAATTCTCCTATTTCTGAAAGCTTCTCCACGTGAGGACCGCCGCAGAATTCTTTGCTAAAAGCGTTTTCAATGGATTTCCCCATATAATAAACTTTAACTTTGTCGGGATATTTTTCTTTGAAAAAATGAAGCGCTCCGGTTTTTTCCGCTTCTTCTTTGGGAAGTTCGATGAAGTTAACGGAGTGGCCTTCTTTTATTTTTTGATTAATCAAAATTTCAATTTTTTTCTTTTCTTCTTCCGTAAGTTTTCTTGAAAAAGAAAAATCAAAGCGCGTTCTTTCCGATGCGATGTCCGAACCCATTTGTTTTACGTCTTTTCCCAAGACTTCTCTTAATGCCCAATGGAGCAAATGGGTGGCCGTATGAAGCCTTGTCACTTTTTTTAATTCTTCTTCATTCGCCGCCCTAAGTTCGCCGGTATTCAGTATCAGTCCGTGACCGCCGAATTTTTTCTCCGCGCCGGCCCTTGATAATTCTTGATGTTTTTCGAATTCTTTATCAAAAGATTCTCGGGTAAGATTTTTCGCTTTCTCACCGCTTAAATCTTTAATCGCTTCGTAAGGCAATCCATAACTTTGAAAAATTTTAAACGCCGAAGATGTATCAATAATATCCAACTTATCTAATTCACGACTACCAATGGCTAGTGTTTTTTCAAAGTTTGATAATTCTTCTTTGAAAACAACAAAAATTTTATTACGATTTAAATTCGGATATATACTTTTATAAGAATCAATTATCTTGTCTAAAAGAGTATAAAATTCGTTCGAAAAGCCTAATATTTTCACAATATAACGACGAGCAATTCGACGCAGAATATATCCGGCATTTTTATTGGAAGGCAAAACTCCGTCCGCTGTCAAAAAAACAATAGCGCGAGCATGATCAATAATTACTCTTTTTATTGAATCGGATAAATGTTTTGGCAAGTAATCGATAAAAGATTTAAATAAATCCGTTTCAAAAATAGTTTTCTTTTTTTGAACTGCCATCGCGAGCCGCTCAAGTCCCATACCCGTATCCACGCCCGGATTTTTTACTTTTTCAAATCTTCCGTCTAAATGTTTATAGTATTCGTTAAAAACCAAGTTCCAGATTTCCACGCCATTTACGTATATTTCAGTTGTCGGTCCGCAAGGACCTTCATTGCCGGTCGGACCCCAAAAATTATCCTCCCGTCCCATTTTTTTTATATTTCCGATTCCCAACGATTTCCAAATCTTTTCAGAATCGTCGTCGGCCGGAATCTGATTATCTCCTTTAAAAACGCTCACATAGTCAATCGTAAGCTTCATTTCTTTCGTTATAAATTCGTGCGCGTACCTAATCGTCCCCTCTTTGAAATAGTCGCCGAAAGAAAAATTTCCCAACATTTCGAAAAACGTGAGATGTGATTCGTCTCCCACATTATCAATATCGGACGTACGAAACGATTTCTGAATTGAGGCGACATTCTTATTCCCGAAATCCTTCATCGGATCGGCTTTGCCCACGAAATAGGGCTTAAATTGCTGCATTCCGGCGGTAGTTAAAAGAACGGAGGGATCGTCCGGAATCAAAGATGAAGAGGGAATTATTTTATGGCCTTTTTTCTCAAAAAATTCCAAAAAAGATTTTCTAATTTGTTCGGAATTCATTCTCTTAGTTGTAAGATTTCATAGCGTCGTTTACATTTTACAGCAGAAAATCTTTTCCCGCCAGCAAGAGAAAAAGATGTTTTTTCAATCCGCTCACGGATTTGTTTTTTCAGAACCAGTTTAGCCAGCAAGAAAAAAGATTTTTACTGAAACCTTAATCCGTCAGCTGACGGACAGCCTCGCCATTTTCGTAAAAATGGCGGGCGTGAGCGGATTGAAGAAAAATCTTTTTTCTTGCTTACGGATATGTCTCCAATAAAGTAAATTGTTTTGAAGAACATCCCGCAGTCCCGATTGGCTTGGTTCCCGTTCCGCCAGCTAGCGGAACAGGACAATCGGGACGAGGGGGAAGAAAATCTTATCGCTGGAATAAAATTATTCCGGTTAGTATTCCCTTAATTGCTTTGCCTTATCGTGCTTTTTCATTTTTTCCAAAGCCTTGGCTTCTATTTGACGGATTCTTTCTCTTGTCACTCCGAATTTATTTCCCACCTCTTCAAGAGTATGAGTGATTCCGTCCCCTAGACCGAATCTAAGTCTTAAAATTTCCTGTTCTCTGGGAACCAAATCAACTAAAATTTCTTTTATTTTATTTTTTAAAAGCGCTTGAGCCGCCATTTGAGAAGGCGTCAAGCTTTTTTCGTCTTTTATGAATTCCGAAAGACTAGTCTCTTCATCGCTGTCTCCGACCGGCGCTTCCAATGAAATAACTTCTTGAGATATTTTTTGGAGATATCTTATCTTATCAACGGTTGTTCCAATCTCTATCGCTATTTCTTCGGCTAACGGCTCTCTCCCTAATTCCTGTAAAAGCTTTCTTTTCATTTGGGTATATTTGGAAATTGTTTCTATCATATGAACCGGAATCCTGATGATTCTCGATTGATCGGCTAAGGCCCTTGTAATGGCCTGTCTTATCCACCAAGTGGCGTAAGTTGAAAATTTAAATCCTCTTCTATAATCAAATTTATCAACCGCCCTTGAAAGACCGATGTTCCCTTCCTGAATTAGGTCCAAAATATTTAAATGAGGACTGCGATATGCGTATCTTTTTGCTATTGAAACGACAAGTCTTAAGTTTGCCGTAATAATTTTATGTCTAGATTTTTCGTCGCCTTTTTCCGCTTTTTTCGCCAAATATTTTTCTTCATCTCCCGTTAAAAGAGAAACCTTGCCTATTTCTTTAAGATACATTTGGACCGCGTCCGGCAATCCAAGGCCTTTTATTTCTGTCGCTTCTTTTAATTCTTCTTCTGATACCTCAATTTTATCCGGCGAATCAACCAATTGGGCCGTTTCAATAATTTTTACCTTGGCGGCGTTTAATTGGCCGTGAATATATTCAAGAAAAGGCGTGTCTTCCTCCGCTTTCGGAAAATAAGAGAAAATCTCCAAATCCGTCACATACCCTCTATCCTTGGCGGAACTTATAAGTTCGCCCATAACGCTTTCTTTTTTTTCTTTTTTCGGTTTTTTAACGATCGGCGAAGCGGATTTTTTTATCACAGAGGCTTTTTTCTTTTTGAGCTTTTTCTTTTTTTTCTTAACAAGCTTTTTTATTTTCCTCTTTTTCTTAATAAGCTTTTTTGTCTTCTTCTTTTTTTTATGGCGCTTAGCCGCAATATTTTTCTTCTTTTTTCTTTTTTGTTTCATAGTTTTTTAACCTTGTATCAATTTTGAAATTTCATCAAATTCTTTTAAGGCGGGCTCCATTTTTTCATTATCGCTTTTCAATTCCGCTTCTTTTATTGAATAAGATATCTGCTTTCTCTTTTCTTTTAAGTATTCCGCTCTTAATTGTCCCAATACTTCTTTAAATTCTTCTTCTATTTTTTCAGAATCAAAAGCGGCCGCCTCAATCGAAGAACGAAGCGATATAAAATTCAACATACCGATTAATCTTTCGCTGTCTAAATGTATCCTTTCCGTAATGCTTCTTAAAATCAAAAGGTATTCTTCCGGCAAATACTCAAGATGGCCGTCGACTTTAGAGCGAAAATCTTCCCTTACTATTAAGAGACTTATAAGTCTTTGGGCTATCAGTTCTCGTCTGGATAACGCCGGCGCGTTCGGACTCATTATCATTGCCGAATTTTGTAAAGACTGTTTCGAACGGGTTGCTTTAAGGCCGTCCATTTCTTCCAATAAGGACTTTTCGTCTATTTTGACGATATTGGATAATTCCTTAATCCAATGGGCTTTTTCAACCGCGCTGGCCAGATTTTTGATTTTTCCCAAAATAATTCTGATATTTTTCTTAAATTCGGGCATATCAAAATTTTGAATTCTTTCTTCCGCGTTCTGAATTACTTTGAGGTATCTTTTAAAATAAAATTCCACGGCCGGAACGGAATTTTTGAGAAGTTCCGCCATAACGCCCGGTTTTTTTAAAACAGCTTCCGCCGGGTCTTTATAATCGACAATCGCCAAAATCTTTACCAGAAAATCGTTGGCGCCGGCCAAATCAATGGCCCTCTCGGCCGCATTAAATCCGGCTTCATCAGAATCAAAACATAAAGTAATCTGGTCGGTTAATCTTTTTAGAGTTCTTAAGTGGTCTTCGGTGAGCGCCGTTCCGGAGGTGGCAAATATATTTTTCACTCCGTCTTGATAAAGCATTGCGAAATCCATCTGCCCTTCGACCAAAACGGCAAATCCCTCTTCTTTTATGTTTTGTTTTGTCTTGTGAAATCCGTATAAAATTTTCGATTTATTAAAAATAGGAGTTTCGGGACTGTTTATATATTTCCCGAATTCGCCGTTATCGAATTTCGGAAGGATTCTTCCGGAAAAACCGACAATTTTTCCGGCGCTGTTATGAATCGGAAAAACCACCCTTCCTCTGAACCTGTCAATATAATTTCCTCTTTCGCTTTTCGACGCCAAACCCGCTCTTTCAATGTCTTTAATGTTATAGCCGGAATTTATCAAATGAATTATTGAATTATCAAAAGCATTTGGAGTAAAGCCTATTTCAAATTCATCGATTGTTTCTTTTTTAAGCCCTCTTTCAATTAAATAATCGCGGGCGTCTTTATTATTTTCAAGTTCTTTTTTGAAAAAATCTTTGGCGGATTCGTTTATATCATAAAGAATTCCGAATTGCTTATAATCCGACGGGCTTGTTTTTTTTAATTCAATTCCGGCTTTCTCGGCCAACACTTTTAAGGCTTCGTAAAATTCCAGATTTTCGTACTTCATCAAGAACTTAAAAATATCTCCTCCTTCTCCGCAGGCGCCGAAACAATGCCAAGTTTGCCTTTCCGGTGAAACAATGAAAGAAGGGGTTTTCTCTTTATGAAAAGGGCAATTGGCTTTGAAATTTTTTCCCGCCGGAAAAATCGGAATATAAGAACGGATAAATTCCGCTATATCAAGCTTATCTTTAATTTCCTGAACGGGAGAAGTAATCATTTGTTTATATTCTAACGCTAAAAAACAATAAGGCAATAATTCCTTACTCAACCGTCACGCTTTTGGCCAGATTTCTGGGTTTATCCGGGTCAATCCCCTTAAAAACAGAGCAATAATAAGCGAAAAGCTGAAGCGGAATAACCGACAATATGGGAGCAATTATTTCCATGGTTTTAGGCATATAGATAATATTTTTTGTTATATTTTTAATGTTTTTATCGCCTTCGGCGGCTATGGCTATTATCGGCCCTTTTCTAGCTTTTACTTCTTCCAAATTGGAGAGCATCTTTTCATAAACGCTATCCATCGGAACAATTCCAAAAACCGGAAAATTTTTATCTATTAAGGCGATTGGCCCGTGTTTCATTTCTCCGGCGCCGTAGCCTTCGGCATGAATATAAGAAATTTCTTTAAGTTTTAACGCGCCTTCAAGGGCAATGGGATAATTATATTTTCTTCCCATATACAAAAAATTATTATATTTATGAAATTCTTTAGCCAGCTTTTTAATTTGAGGCGCTTGCTTTAAAATTTTCTTAACAAGATTCGGCAGATTAACCAATTCTTTGGCGATCGCGCGTCCGTCAACCAATGACATATTTCTCTGTCTTCCCAGAAATAACGCTATTAACGCCAAAATTGCCAATTGCGAAGTAAAAGCTTTTGTTGAGGCGACTCCTATTTCCGGCCCGATGTGATTATAAACTCCTATATCCGTTTCTCTCGAAATCGAAGAACCGACGACATTGACCACTCCGATAGTTAGAATTCCTTTTTGTTTCGCTTCTTTTAAGGCGGCCAGCGTATCGGCGGTTTCTCCCGATTGCGACATAAAGAGCATCGCCGTTTTTTCGTTTAATATCGGCTTTCTGTATCTGAATTCGGAAGCGTATTCAACTTCCGTCGGCAGTCCGGCGTATTCTTCAATCATATACTCTCCGACTAATCCCGACAGATAAGCCGTTCCGCAACCGCTTATTATAATTCTGTCGATATTTCTTAATCTCTCGGAAAAATTTTCAAAACCGCCGAACTTCGCCAAACCTTCTTTCTCTATCAATCTGCCGGCAACAGAATTTTTTAAAGATTCCGGCTGTTCAAATATTTCTTTAAGCATAAAATGCGGATAGCCGGATTTTTTCGCTTCTTCTATGTTCCATTCCAAAATTTCCGTTTTTTTATCAAATTTTTCGTTTGAAAGATTTATAAAATACAATTCTTTATCGTTCATCACCGCTATTTCTCCGTCATTAAGATAAACAACTCTTTTTGTATAAGGCAAAATCGCCGAAGCGTCGGAAGCGACAATATATTCCTTGTCTCCCAAACCGATTAAAAGCGGAGAAGAATTTCTGGCGGCAACTATTTTATTTTCGTCTCCTTTGGAAATTGCCACCAAGCCGTAAGTCCCTTTAATGATTTTAAGAGCCTTGACCACCGCGTTTTCCAGATTCCCTTTAAAAAATTTTTCGATTAAATGAGCCAAAACTTCCGTATCCGTTTCGGAATAAAATTTGTGGCCTTCTTTTTTTAATTTTTCTTTGAGCTCTAAATAATTTTCGATTATTCCGTTATGAACGATGAATATGTTTTTTCCGCAATCATGATGAGGATGGGCGTTTTCTTTTGTAACTCCTCCGTGAGTGGCCCATCTTGTGTGAGCTATCCCCGCGTTTCCGTTCAGCTTGTCCGTATCAACCAAATTTATCAGAGAATCAATTTTACCGACGGCCTTAATCGTTTTTATACTAAAAGAGTCGCGAACGCTTATGCCGGACGAATCATATCCTCTGTATTCCAATCTTTTTAATCCGTCTAAAAGAACCGACGCCGCCTTTTTATTTCCTATGTATCCGACAATTCCGCACATTTTTATTACTTTAACATTTTACTGAAAAAATCCGAAGACGACATCTTAAAATTTCTTTTTATTATTTCCTTTACCAAAGCGGCGTAAATATGGTGATTGCCGAATCTTTTTATTTCTATTTGAGAAACCTCACTGTCCGTTAAAGACTTTAAAATGAAGTTCTGGCCGTCCATCGCCTTTTTTACGTTAATCGCCTGAAAATCGGCGCCGTCGGAAAAACCGTAAGTCAAAACTCTGCCGTCAAAATAATTTTTTAAATTTTTCACCCTTTCGTCGTCAAAGTTCAAAATGGCGATTCCGCCGAAAGACAATTTTTTTATAAGCTTTTCATACTCCTCCGCTATTTCGTCCAAATTTTCAAAATTTTCCGCGTAAATCATCGTTATGGTCGTAATAATCGCGGCATTAGGTTTAACTATGCTTAATAAATAATCCATATTGTCCGGCTTATCCACGGACATTTCCAAAACAAGATAATCGGTAATTGGCAGTTGACGGTTGGTAATTAATTTAAGCCCTTGCCATAAAATATCCAACCAGTTTAAAAACCTTCCTTCTCCGGAAGGAAGACCGAGTATTGATAAGGGAAGGCCTATTTCCGCGTTAAAATTTTTCTTATTGGCGCGCGCCGAAAAACTTTTTTCTTCAAGCGCGTTTTTAACTGTTTCTTTTATCCAATGTCTTCCGGTTGTTCCGGCAATTATTATTACATAAGGGTTGGCGCGAAAAATATAGATTTTCGCCAGCCATTTCAAAATAAATTCTATTATTTTCTTAAAAACTTGTTTCATTTGTTAAAATATTTATTTATTCTATTGAACGCTTCATTAATATCTTTCTCGCTCCTGCCAAAAGACATTCTTACGTGGCCCTCGCCGCTTGGCCCAAAAGCAATGCCCGGCACAACCGCCACGCGGGATTTTTTAAGCAAATCGAGAGAAAACTTCCAAGAATCTTTGTTTTTCAAAGTTTTCGGAAAAACAAAATAAGAACTATTCGGCTTTTGATAAGAAAAATAATCAGATAATTCATCAAGCCTGCCGCATATCAAATCTCTTCTTTTTAGATATTCTTTTTTGAATTCTTTTATTTCTTTGTCGGCGTAATCCAGAGCCGCCATAGCCGCGTATTGCGATATCACCGGCGCGCAAGTAATCAAACAATCGTGGACTTTAATGATTTCTTTTATGTTTTCTTCGTCGCCGTGAATAAATCCTATTCGCCAACCGGTCATGGCATAGGCCTTGGAAATACTGAAAGCTCTTATTACCGTTTTTCTCAATTCCGAAATTTGAGCTATGGAAAAAAATGGGACTGCGGAATTATCATATATAAAGTCTTTATACACTTCGTCGCTGATTATGAAAAATTTTTTCTTTCGCGCTAATTCGGCGATTTTTAATAAATCTTCTTTTGGGAAAATAGTCCCGGTGGGATTGTTCGGATTGCAGAATAATATCGCGGCTGTTTTAAAATTTATTTTCTTTATTAAGCTGTCAAAATCTATCTGCCAACCGTCAGCTTGTCCTGAGTCTGCCGAAGGATTTTCAATCAAATTCACGAAAACCGGTTTTCCTCCGGCAACCTTTACGATTTCCCGATAAGAAACATAGGCCGGAGAAAAAATAATCACTTCGTTTTTTTTATCGTTTATTATCGAAATTAAAGAAGCCGTTATGCCTTCTGTCGCGCCCGCCGTAACTATTATTTCTTCTTCAAAATCGTAATACATATTCTCTTCAGCCAATTTCTGCTCAATGGTTTCTCGCAATTCCGGCAAACCGTAAGTTAAAGAATACTTGGCTACAAGTCCCCTGTTTAAAGCCTTATGCGCCGCTTTCTTTATAACTTCGGGGGTGTCAAAAGAATGAACCCCTTGCGCTAAAGAAATAACATCGGGAATTTTTGAAGCGAAAATTTCAATCGTTTTAATCGGAGAAAGATTTATGTTTTTAGTCCTTAAGAACATCAATATTATTATAGAAAAAAATCACGGATATTAAAAATGCGCCGAATTATTATTTTTTAAAGCGCATTTAGTTCCCTACCAGTATCAAAAATGAATATACACACACATAGAACGCCACCAGACCTTTATAAATTCCCTCTCTCTTTTTATTATCAACAACGGCGATTTCTATTAAAACAATACCCAATCCATTCATCCATATTTTAGCGGTAGCAAGGCCCGCTAAGCCCACCGATGAATAATAGAATTCTAAAATGGGATTAGCTTCTTTCGCTCCGAAAAAAGAAATCAAAATAATAGTGGCTATTAAATCGGCGAGGCATAAAAAAACAAGGATACGTCCGTAGCCATTCATTTTCAACCTCTTTGGTTTTTAAGGTCCTGTAGGGTGATTATAACAATTTATTGACCGAAAACAACATCGGCAAGCTTGTTTCTTATAATATTTATAAATGACGGATTTTGCGGTTTTCTTTTTGGATAAGTGTAATTGGAAAGAATCACCAAGGCAACGCCTCTATTTATATCGCCAACGCAAGAACATCCGGTAAAACCGGTCTTGCCGAAAGTCTTCCCGTCGCGATATTTTCCCATAAAACTCGGCTGATTAAGCGCCCAGCCCAAACCGAAACTTTCATTAAGATAACCAAGCTGATTAGTTGTCATTAATTCAATTATTTCTTTTGATTCGTTTAAAAGAGATTCCATAAAATTCAATAAATCGGGGACGGTTGAAAAAAGCCCGGCCGAACCGACAATCATTTTCTCTCTTAATTTATAAGCGCTTTCGTCGTGTGCTTCTCCTTGGATAATTTTTCCCCGCCAATCGTCAATCTCCGTTGGAACAATTTCGTTTTTGCTGAAATTTTCCAAAGGTTTGAAAGAGGTTCTCTTCATTTTAAGGGGGTTAAAAAATATTTCTTGGGAAATATTATCAAGCTTGTCTTTATAAATTCTTTCAATTGCCATTCCTAAAAGAATGCTTGTAGAGTTGCTGTAAACGAATGTTTTGCCGGGCTTTTCTCGAAATTCCGCAGTCAGTATTAATTTTAAAATCTCATCGGCTGATTTGTCTTTATGTTCGGAGAGTTTAAACCCGAAATTAACCGTATAAGTCAAAAGATGTTTTATTAAAACTTTTTCTCTTTGGCTGTTTTGAAATTCCGGAATGAATTTTATCAATTTATCGTCAATATTCAGTCTTTCTTCATTAATTAGTTTTAAAGCCAAAGAAGCGGTGGGAATTGATTTAGTTATTGAAGCAACGTCAAAAATGGAATCCTCTTTTACTAATGGAGAATTTTCGCCGTAAGTAAATCGTCCGAACGGCAAAATAATTTTTTCGCCGTCTTTTTTGATAATTCCGATTACGCAGGCCGGAAAAATTTTTTCCTTGATGGCCGATAAAACTATTTGCTCAATTTTTTCTTTCATTTTAATATCAACCCCTTAAGAGTTTTTCAAAATGATGCCAGTCTTTTCGGTCTTTATATCGACCGCCCCATTGCCAGCCGTATTTATCAAAAATTTCTACCACCGGCCCGCCATCAAAAATCGTGCCCGGCTTTTCCGGCAAATATCGCGCGCCCCGAGGATGAATGGAATAATCTCTCGCGACATAGGGATTAAAAAACGGATTTATATCTATTGCCCGGCCATAAGAATGGTTGGATAATTCATTTGTCATATAAATAAACCTATAATTGAAAGCGGAAGAGTTATTATCCTCCATTGATTTTTCGTCAGACCAATCGTATTTTGAAACCGGAATAATCTTGGCTATGGGAAATTTTCTATCTTTAAGAAAAGCAAAAATCCGCCCTACTTCATCAATGAGCTTTTTATGAACGATTAATTGCCCTTGATGAGGCCTGTTGTCAAAAGACCAATGAATAATATCGATTATCCCCAGACTATCTTTAATGTCCGGCGGTATGTCTTTGCCGGAAACCGCTTCTTCAAAAGTTGTGTCGCTGTCAATTATTATTTTTTCCATCTAATTTATTTCTTAATAATAAAGCCGCGGAAATTCCGACCAGCGCGAGAATCAGAAAAAATATAATATGACGCACGGCTTCAACTTCGGTAATGAAACGCAAAAACGAATTATGCGAATAAAATCCCAAAAAAACAAAAATTGGGGTATAAACCAAAAGCGCGACGGAGTCGTAAAATAAAAACTTATTCGGTTTCATTTTAATAATACTGGCGACAATCGGCGATAAAAAACGCAACCCCGGAATAAAACGCATTACGAAAATAGTTCTTCCGATGTGTCGATGAGACATAATTTTATGATTAAAAAATTTATTATTTTTTATTTTTTCTTTTAACTTTTCCGTATATTTGCTTTCTTGGGAGGACAATTTAAACAACAAAATATCACCCAATAAAATCGCGAAAAAACTTACAAATAAAACCGGGGATAATTTAATAAGACCGGAACTGGATAAATATCCGGCGGCTAAAAGAATAATTTCCTCCGGTATCGGAAAAATAGAGCCGGAAAACAAAAGTAAAATAAAAATTCCGATATAAGAAAACTGCTCAAGGTATCCGATCGCCGAAAAAATATCCTGCATGTTGTAAAAATCTTAATAATATTTCAAAAACTTATCAATCCAATTTAAAAATATTTTTGATTTCTTCTATTTAATACCTCCGCTTTCTCCCGCACATGGCGGTGTCTGTTTGAAAATATCCGAACGGAACTGACTGGACTCGGCGGGCGGAATTCCCCCCACACCCCCCTTCCGCCCGCCTCGCCTTGAACCG
>CAYIEP010000003.1:0-28234 GCA_964362515.1 uncultured Candidatus Saccharibacteria bacterium
TTTGGCGAACGCCAAAGAAAAAATTTCTAAAACTGACCTTACTTTGATTCTGGTGGGCGATGTAGGGATTGAACCTACGGCCTTCTCGGTGTAAACGAGACGCTCTACCACTGAGCTAATCGCCCACAAAACGCGGCTAAGATTTTGTGCGCGTGCCAGGATTCGAACCTGGAACCGCCGAGGTATAAGCTCGGAGCTCTGCCGTTGAGCTACACGCGCTTAATTCCAGTTTATCATTACCGGCTTAAATTTAAAGCCTTTAATAAGTTCGTCGAATTCTTCTCTTTCAAGAGTTTCTTTTTTTATTAATTCTTCGGCGAGAGTCTTAAGCGCTTTTTTTCTTGAAATAATAATTTTTCTGGCTGTTTCAAGGGCCCTATTTATAAAATCTCTGATTTCATTGTCTATTTCGGCGGCAATTTTTTCGGAATAATTTTTTTCCGTTGATATTTCTCTGCCTAAAAATATCATCTCTTGAGCTTTGCCGTAAACAATCGGCCCGATTTTTTTACTCATCCCGAATCTGGTTACCAGTTTTCTGACAAGGTCGGAAGCTTGCTGTAGGTCGTTCGACGCTCCCGTTGAAATATCGCCGAAAGTTTCCTGTTCGGAAACATAACCGCCCAGCATAATCGCCAGGTCATTCATAAATTGCGATTTCGTTCTTAAATAAGTTTCTTCAAGCGGCAATTTCAAGGTGTAACCGCCGGCTTTTCCTCTGGCAATAATGGAAACTTTATGAACGGGGTCGGAGCCTTTAAGGCTGGCCGTTACTAAGGCGTGCCCGGCTTCATGATAGGCGGTTATTTCTTTTTCTTTGGGCAATATAATTCTTGACCTTTTCTCGGGGCCTAATAAAACTTTTTCCACCGCCTCAAAAATATCCTGCTGAAATATTTCTTTTTGATTTTTTCTAGCCGCCAAAATAGCCGCTTCGTTCATTAAATTAGCCAAGTCGGCGCCGGAAAATCCCGGCGTTCTCTCCGCCACTTTTCTTGAATTAATGTTTTTTGCCAAATTTTTACCGCGAGAATGAATTTTTAAAATTTCTTCTCTTTCACCGATATCGGGCAAAACCAAAACGACTCTTCTGTCAAACCTACCCGGTCTTAAAAGAGCGGTGTCTAAAACATCCGGACGGTTTGTCGCGGCAATCACTATTCTCCCGTCATCTTTTTCAAATCCGTCCATTTCCACAAGTATCTGATTTAATGTCTGTTCTCTTTCATCGTGTCCGCCGCCAAGTCCGGAGCCTCTTTCCCGGCCAACCGCGTCAATTTCGTCTATAAAAATTATCGCCCTGCCGGCTTTTTTGGCGGTGGCGAATAAATCCCTTACTCTGGCGGCGCCGATTCCCACAAACATTTCAACGAATTCCGAACCGGAAATATGGAAAAAGGGGACATTGGCCTCGCCCGCCACCGCGCGCGCTAAAAGAGTTTTGCCCGTTCCCGGCAGCCCGAAAAGCAAAACTCCTCTTGGAATTTTTGCACCGATTTCCAAATATTTTTTCGGGTTTTTTAAAAAGTCCACCACTTCTATTAATTCCTGTTTGGCTTCTTTTAATCCGGCGATGTCGTTAAAAGTTATTCTATCCTTAAATTGAGAAAAGAGCTTGATATTGGCCTTGCCGAAAGTAAAAGCTTGGTTCATTCCCGTCTTCGCTTGCCTGAATATCAGCCAAAATAAAAAACCTATTATAAGAAGCGGCAAAAGAACGGGTATCAAAATTTCCAGCCAAAACTTGGCCCCCGAACGGTCTTTAATTTCTAAATTAACCTTTTGAAATTTTGCCGATTCCACTCCGTAATTTTTTAATGTTTCCGAAAGACCGGCCTCGGTTTCTTTTCGGGAAACAATTTTTTCTCCATTTTTTAATTCCGCTTCAAGTTCGTTTCCGGAAACCGTTATTTTAGAGATTTCCTCGGAATTTATTTTTAAAGCCAACTGGTCAATTGTCAAAAGAGGGGGGGTTTTCTGCTCTGAATAAAAAATTGAAAATAATAAAGTGATTACGAGAAAAGTGGTAATCGCCCAAAAAATATTTTTGGACAAAGATTGAATATTTTTCATTATTTTTTAAGTTTTAAAATTATTCTTTTTTCTTCGGGCTTTATTGATTCTATAATAAAGTCGCGCTTGTCGCCAAGTAATAATTTTTTCTTCATTTCTTCAACCCCGCCAAATTCGGCGACATGAATCATCCCTTGAAGATTGTGTTCTAAATTGATGTAAGCGCCGAAAGGATTAAATTTATAAACCGTTCCTTTTACTTCCTGTCCGTCTTTAAATTTATCTCCGGCCGCGTCCCATGGATTGGGCTTTAGGGCTTTTAGCGAAAGAAAAACCTGGCTTTCTTTAATATCGGTTATTTTAGCCTTTATTAAATCGTCAACTTTAACTATTTCCTTGGGATTATCTATGAGCCGGTGGTCAAGTTCGGAAATATGAATCATTCCTTCTATTGAAGGATTGTCGGCAAAACTTACAAAAGCTCCGAAGTCGGCGACTCCGGAAATAACTCCGTCAATTATGTCTCCGGCCTTATATTGCTTAAGAAGCTCTTTTATGTTTTCTTCCGCGACTTCTCTTTCGGAAATTATTAATTTATTAAGGCGGGGGTTAAGGTCGCTTATTTTAACGTTTAATTCCTGTCCGATAAGATTTTTAAGTTCTTCCAGTATTTTATTTTTATCTCCGTCGCTTACTCGGGGATAATGCTCCGGCCCAAGCTGGGACACGGGCAAGAAAGCTTTTACTTCGCTGATTTCGGCGACCAGCCCGCCCTTGTTGGCGCCGGTTACTTTAACTTTGAACGCGTCTCCTTTTTCTTTAATATCTTTAAGCTCCTGCCAATTCTTTTGTTTCTGGGCGCCTAAAAGAGAAAGTTCTATATAGCCGTCGTCGTTTTCCAGATTAATAATTTTTGAGCCTATTAAATCGCCGGGCTTTAAGTCTTTAATAATTCCTTTGGCGTTTAAAAGCTCGTATCCGTAAATTATTCCTGTGCCGAATTTACTAACTTCAAAATAAACCGCTTTCGGGGTTTTCGTTAAAAATTTTACTTCAACAAGGTCTCCTTCTTTCAAAAAAGGAATCAGCTCCGGCTCGTTTTTAATAAGCTGGCTTATCAGAGAAGACGGTTTTTTATTAAGCACCGCGTTTGACATGTTATAAAAGTATAATCACGGCCTTCGTTTTGTCAATTTTTTACGACTATTGACAAGTTTGTTGTTCTATACTAACTTTAAAATAAGTTGAAAGGGTTTTTAACCTTTTGACGAGCAACTTCCCATTAACCAAAACAGGAGAAAAGTATCATGAGAACGAAAGTCGGCTACACCCCCGTTCGACCCGATATGTCCGTGAGCGGCGCGAATACCATGGCCCCTATGACACCCCTCAAGCTCGCCGGCGGTGGCGCGTTCGACTTCGGCTAGGTTCGGCTAGGACATTCCCGCCCAAACCCACAACAACGGGTCGTAATCTACGACTAAAAAAATAAGTTGCTGTGGCAACCAACCATTAAATAGAGACCCCGGTCTCTATTTTTTATTTTAATCAGCCACAGCTTGGAACTAAAATACTTTGAATGCGGAGAAGAAAAAGTTTTGGGTTTGTTTGATTTCCGCAATTCAAACTAAAATAAACTGATTGACATTTAAAAGCCGTTAAATTAATCTAAGGTCATGTTAAACTCAATCGATAAGCAAAAATTAATAGAAGAGCATCGGATTAATGAAAAAGACACCGGCTCGGTTGAGATTCAAATAGCTTTATTGAGCAAAAAAATTACTCAAATATTGGATCATTTAAAAATCAGCCCCAAAGACAATCACTCAAGAATGGGCCTTCTTAAAATGGTTGGAAAAAGAAAAGGGTTTTTAAATTATCTTTTTAAATCCGACAATAAAAGTTATTCCGCTCTGATTAAAAAGTTGGGGCTTAAAAAGTAAATATGAAATATGATTTATAAAGAACAACGCGTCGGAATTTTCATAGACATTCAAAATCTTTACCATTCAACTAAAAATCTTTATTCCGGCCGGCCGAATTACAGAGAAATAATTAAAGAAATAACCGGCGGAAGAAAGCTGATAAGAGTAATCGGTTATGTGGTAAAAAGCGAAACGGCGCTTGGAGAGTCTTCTTTTTTTGAAGCGCTTGATAAAATCGGCATAGAGTTAAGAATCAAAGACCTTCAAGTATTTGCCGGCGGCGCCAAAAAAGCCGATTGGGACGTGGGAATGGCGGTTGACGCCATAAGAATGGCGAATTTTTTGGACGTGGTTATTTTAGTCACTGGAGACGGCGATTTTGTGCCGCTGGTTGAATATCTTCAATGGGGCCTTGGAAGAAAAGTTGAGGTCGCCGCCTTCGGCAGAAGCGCTTCTTTGAAATTGAAAGAATCCGCCGATATTTTTATCGACCTTGAAAAAATACCGAAAATGATTTTAAAAAAATAAATTTATGAATTTAGAAAAACAGGAGTTTAAAGCGGAATTCGCCGGCCAAACAATAAAAATAACGTCGTCAAAAATCGCCGAACAAGCCAATAGCGCGATAATCGGACAATACGGCGACACCGTTGTTTTGGCGACCGTAACGATAAACAAAGAAGATTCCCCAAAAGATTATCTTCCTTTGGTTGTTGATTACGAAGAAAAATTTTACGCCGCCGGAAAAATAATCGGCAGCCGATTCGTTAGAAGAGAAGGAAGGCCATCCGAAGAATCTATTCTTTCCGGACGGCTTATTGACAGAAGCATCAGGCCGCTTTTTGACGCCAGAATAAGAAAAGATATTCAAATAGTCATTACCGTTCTCTCTTACGACGAAGAAAATGACCCTGATTTTATTTCTCTTTTAACCGCCTCAACCGCTTTGGCTATATCGGAGATTCCCTGGAACGGACCGGTTGCCGGAATAAAACTGGCAAGACTGACGAACGGAAAAACAATTATTAACCCGACAAACTCGCAACTGAAAGAATGGAAAGAAAAAAAAGAGCTTGAATTTGAATCTTTTGTCGCCGGCCTTGAAGATAAAGTAAACATGATTGAACTTATCGGAAACGAAACGAATGAAGAAAAAGTCATTGAGTCTTTTGAGGCGGGACAAAAAGAAATAACAAATTTAATTCAATTCCAAAAAGATGTCGTTAAAAAAATAGGAAAAACCAAGTTAAATTTTAAATTCGATGAAGAATTAAAAAATCGGGTAAAGAAAGAGTCTAAGGAATTTTTAGGGGGCAAGCTTGAGGAAGCGCTTTATGTCAAAGATAAATCCTTAAGACAGGAAAAATTAAACGATTTAAAAAAATCGCTTTGGGAATATTTTGAAAAAAAACCGGAAGAAAAAACATTCAATCAATCGTTTATTGATTCTATTTTCGAAGAAGAAATAGACGAGCTTGTCCATAAAAAAACCATTGATGAGGAGAAAAGACCCGATGGAAGAAAAATTGACGAAGTAAGAGAGCTTTTTGGAGAAATTGGGCTGTTTAAAAGACTTCATGGCTCGGCTCTTTTTATGCGAGGGAATACACAGGCATTGGCCGTGGTTACTTTAGCCCCGCCCGGAGCGGAACAGCTGATTGAAACAATGGAGGCTTTAGTGAAAAGAAGATTTATGCTTCATTATAATTTTCCGCCCTATTCAACCGGAGAAATAGGAAGGCTGGGCGGCCCGGGAAGAAGAGAAATCGGCCACGGCGCTTTGGCGGAAAAAACCATAAGATCGCTTATCCCAAATCAAGAAGAATTTCCATATACCATAAGAGTAGTGTCGGAAATATTGTCTTCAAACGGCTCTTCTTCAATGGCCACTGTTTGCGCTTCTTCTTTGGCTTTAATGGACGCCGGCGTTCCAATAAAAAAAGCGGCAGCCGGAATAGCAATGGGGCTGATGAGTTCAAAAAACGGAAAATATAAAATCTTAACCGATATTCAGGGACCGGAAGACCATTACGGCGACATGGATTGCAAAATTGGCGGCACAAAAGACGGGATAACCGCCATTCAAATGGACGTAAAAATAGAAGGCGTAAGCGTTAAAATTTTAGGCGAAGTTTTTAGTCAGGCAAAAAACGCCCGAATGGAAATATTAAATTTTATGAACGGCGTTATTGACAAGCCCAAAGAAAAAATATCTTCCTACGCGCCGATAATAATGAGTCTGGAAATAGACCCGCAACAAATCGGGGAAGTAATCGGGCCCGGCGGGAAAATAATAAATAGAATAATCAAAGACACCGGCGTCGACACTATTGATATAGAAGAGTCCGGCAGGGTTTTTGTGGCTTCCAATAATCACGAAAAAGCCGATATGGCCATTCGTTATATAAAATCCATAACCAAAGAATTTCAAGTCGGGGAAATAATTGAAGGAGAAATAATAAAAATATTGGAATTCGGGGCGATAGTTGATTTAGGCGGAGGAAAAGACGGAATGATTCACGTCTCGGAACTAAAAGAAGGCTTTGTTAAAAAAGTGGAAGATGTCGTCAGGCTGGGAGATTTGGTTAAGGCTAAAGTTATAAGGACGGAAAACGGGAAAATCGGCCTCTCAATCAGAGCCTTGGGCGAATAATTTATTTAATCAGCTTTGCGGAGCTAAGCTCAACTTTGTCAGTCTTGATTTTAACCTTGAAGCTTTATTCTTTTTTATAAGATTGACCTTCGCTGATTTATCGAGCTTCTTATAAACTTCGGGCAGGTACTTTTTCGCTTCTTCCTTTTTGCCGGCCGCTATAAGTTTTTTGTAATTTTTAATAACCGCCCTAAGTCCGGTTTTTCCTTTCGTGTTTTTCTCCCTTCTTTTGATATTCTGGCGCAAGGCCTTTTTGGCGGATTTTATTCTAGGCATTGGATTAATATTATTATTTTTAGTTTGAATGTCAATGTTGTTTCGGATAAAATTAGATATCAATATATGCTTCATTCAATTACGGGAAAATTAATCGCCTCGGAAAAAGGATTTATGGTTGTTGAAACCCTTGGAATAGGCTTCAAAATATTTATTCCGGCCAAAATCAAAACGCCGAAAATCGGTTCAAAAATAAAAGCGTTTTGTCATTTATCAATAGGCAGAGAGGATTTAAGCTTATACGGCTTTCTAAGCGAAAAGGATATGGAAATATTTGAAATGCTTAATTCTATTGCCGGAATCGGCCCAAGGTCGGCGCTTAAAATAATGGGCGGATTAAAAATAGAAAAATTTTTATCGGCCGTAGCGAACGAAAGAACCGATCTTTTAACTGACTCGTGGGGGATAGGCAGAAAAAAAGCCCAAAGAATAATAATCGAGCTGAAAGACAGGCTTGATAAAAAGCGCGCCAATGAACCGCTTGAGGAAATTGGAGAAAAAGACGACATTAAAAACGCCTTAAAGAAGCTCGGCTATAAAGAAAAAGAAATAGAAAAAATAATAAATAGGGCGGAATTTTCCGGCAAAGAAAAACTTGAAGATAAAATTAAAAAAGCCCTAAAAATTCTCGGAAGAAAAACATAATTTTATAAATGGACTTTATTATAAAAAAATTTGTTTTTGTTTTAGTCGCCTTATTTTTCGCGGCATATTTCAACTTGGCGATAAGCGCGACGCCCGAAGAAGTAAAAATTTCTATTGAGAAAAAAAATAAAGAGCTTCAGGAAATAAATAACCGCATACAAGAAACTCAAAAAGTAATCGAGTCCGCCCAAGAAGAAGGGAAAACATTTAAAAAAGCCGTGGATAAATTAAATAATCAAATAGGTCAAATTAATCTCGGGATAAAATTCAGCGAAATAGAAATAGAAAAACTGGGATACGAAATAGAATCAACTCAATACGGCATAAACGAAGCGGAGGGAAAAATAGATTCCAAAAAGAAGACGGTCGCCGAGATACTAAGAGAGATTCAGAAAAAAGACCAGGAAAGCGCGTTGGTTGTTTTTCTTAAAAATGAAACGTTGGCGGAAAGTATTTTTGAAATACAGGGACTCACGGAAATCAATAATAATTTATCAATAGAAATAAACGATTTAGGAGCCTTAAAAAATAAATTATCCGGCGCGCTTGAAGAAAAAGAGGATAAAAAACAATTAAAAGAAACGGAAAGCCTAAATTTTAAAAATAAAAAGACGATATCCGAAGAAATAAAAAAAGAAAAACAAAATCTTCTGGCGCAGTCTAAAAACCAAGAACAAGTTTACCAAAAACAGCTTCAAGAACTTGAAAAATTAAGGGCAGATGTGGCCGAGGAAATAGAAAAGGCCGAAGAAGAATTAAGGCTTAAAATTGACCCTTCGGCCTTGCCGACTTCAAGGCCGGGAGTGTTAGCCAATCCGATACTTCGGATGAGAATTACCCAAGGATACGGAGCAACCGGCTTCGCGAAATATAATTATCGCGGAAAATGGCATAACGGAATAGATGTCGGAGCGCCTATCGGGACTCCGATTTTATCGGCTGAAAAAGGAAGGGTGATATTTGTCGGCGACCAGGATAATTATTTAACAAACGGGAAAAGACTATGTAAAGGAGCGGCTTACGGGAAAGTCGTCGTTATCAAGCATGAAAATAATTTAACGACCCTTTATGGACACATGTCTTTAATCGCGGTAAATCAGGGAGGTTTGGTTGAAAAGGGGAACTTAATAGGTTATGTGGGAAAGACAGGCTGGGCAACCGGCCCTCATCTTCATTTCACGGTTTATGCCAACCAAACAATGCCGCCGGCAACTTCCGGATTTCCGGAGGGCACAAAATCTTCAAGAATTTGCGGACCAATGCCGACCGGCGGAGACCTTAATCCTTTAAATTATTTAAATTTATAATTTTTAATAACTCTTCTTTGACAACGGCTCTTTCGTCCCACGGATAAATTTTACCGGCGATTGAGTAAGTCGTCTCGGTTCCTTTACCAAGAAATAAAACCGTGTCGTTGTTCTGGGCTAATTCCAATCCTTTTTTAATGGCTTCTCTTCTGTTTGTAATTTTAAAAACCTCGGCTTTTTTATTATTTATTCCGTCGGCGATCTGGTTGATTATTTCTTCGGGATTTTCACCATAAGAAGAATCTTCGTTTGTCAGAATAACCGCGTCGGAATAATCAGAAGCTATTTTCCCCAATTTCGGTCTTTTCCATTTGTCTCTTCCGCCTCCGGCCGAACCGAAAACGGAAATAATCTTCGTTCCGCCGTCCCGCATAAACTTAACGGTTTCAAAAACCGCCAAAAAAGAATCCGGCGTGTGGGCTAAATCCACAAAAATTTTAAATTTTTGTCCGGCGTCTATTTTTTCCATTCTGCCTTCTATTTTATTAATTTTTCCCAATCCTGATTTAATAATTTCTTTGCTTACGCCACAGGAATCGGCTATGGCGATGGCGGATAAAGCGTTAGAAAGATTGAATTTCCCGGGAAGATTCAAGGTTATTTTCGTTTCGTTAAAAATAAATTCTGTTTTGTCTTTATAAAATTTCGCTTCTTGGGAAGGTTTTATGATTTTTTCGGCGGAAGAATCGATTTTTGAAGGATTCAAAGAAAATCCTATTTTTCTTTTGGCCGGAGCGTCGAGATAAAAATCGGCGTTTTCGTCGTCAAGATTAACAATTATGGTTTTTTCTTTTTTGGGCGAAGTGAATAAAAGTTTTTTTGTTTTTTTATAATTTTCAAATCCGCCATGAGCCTCAATATGCTCCGGCCGAAGATTGGTAAAAACCGCTGTGTCAAAATTTATGAATTTATGCCTGTTTTGCTTTATTCCTTCGGATGTTGTTTCTAATAAAAAATAATCGCATTTTTCATTAACCGCTTTTCTTATCATTTTTTGAATAATTCCCCGACCGGGCATTGTAATGTGGTACGGATTAATTTTTTCCTTTTGGCCGATTTTAAAACCTAAAGAAGACGACCAGGCCACCTTATGTCCGGCGTTTTCTAGAATTTTTCCGGCCATAAAAACCGCGCTTGATTTTCCTTTTGTTCCGGTAATTCCTATTACTTTTATCTTATTTGAAGGAAACCGGTAAAAAACCGCGGATAAAAATGCCCATAAAAAATGGTAAAAATCCATAATGAAAATCGGCGTTATTTTTTTTGCGAATTCCTTAATTTTTCTCATTTTAAAAACAACTTTGCGATTTTATATAAAAAATACAACGGCTTGTTGAAAACCAAGTCCCATGCTCCGATATATTCAATTTCTTTTCCGCCGAAACTTTTTTTAAACTCGCTATAACCCTTGCCTGGCCTGGTATCCCACAAGTCCATTGTTTTAATTCCGTTTTTTTTCGCGTCTAAAAAAGAGCTCCAAAGAATAAAAGTGGGGGCGTTAAGCCGACGATATTCCGATTTTTTAGAAGAAGCGGAGTAAAGATAATGACCTTTGTCTCCGAAAAAAGCAAAAAACGAAACCGCTATGATTTCGCCGTTAAAAACGGCGGAGAATATTTTTATTTTTAAATCGCCGTCTATTTCAGAAACCTTTTTATAATAATCGTCTGAATAAGTTTTAAACCCTTGCTCTAACGAGGTTTTTTTTAAAAGCTCGTTAAAAACCGGAATAAGTTCCCCTTTTTCTTCTTTGGTTTCGGCTATTTTTATTTCCACGCCCGAACGACTGGCCAGCCTTATTGAATAACGAGTGTCGTGCTCCGTTTCTTTTAAAAGTTCTTCTTCTTTTTTTGTTAAATCTATTATTCTGGTTATTTTAGGTTGAACGCTTTTTGTTTTTTTAAATCCGGAAGATTTTAAAAATTCTTCCAAGTCTTCATTTTTTTGTTTTTCCGGCTCAATTCGCCAAAAAACTATTTTTTCTTCTCTGGCTATTTTTTTAATTTCTTTCAAAAACTCCGTCCATAGTTCTTTTTTAAAATCCCCGAGCGGTCCGTAGGGAGAATAGAAATAAAAATAATTAAATTTAAGGGGGTGTTTTATTATTTGCGTTGCCAATGTGCTGTTTTTATCTTTAAAAACAAACCGCCTCGTCTGCTTTCCTAAAGAATTTTGAAAATCGGCCCATTCTTTTGATTCTAAAAACGAGCCGCCTAATTGGAAAACAACTTTATTCCATTCTTGTTGTTCGTTTTTTAATTCAGCCGACATATTTACTAAAATAATATCACGATAATAAAGAATAAAAAGGGCTCTGTTGAGCCCTTATGGAAGTCCGTTAACGACCAGAACGTTTCTTAACGAAACCTAAAATTTTGTTGTATTTGTGGCTTCGGTTGTGTGTAAAGTTGCTCTACAACTATGTTAATAAGAAAAACTTTCATTTTGGGGTACTTTTCTTTTGCCCTTGCCCAAATGAGCTTCTTGGCTTGGGCTTCACTATACGCCCAAACCTGCTCTTTAAAATAAACTCCGGCCTTTTCGATCTCCCCCTTGACCTCGAAAAGGTCTTTGGTTTTTGCCACTATCCACCTCCTATCATTATCTGCTTGATTATTGTTACTAACCAAGCAACCATGAATAAACTTACAACACCGATGACCGCTTTGGTTATTCTTTTTAATCTTCCTCGTCGTTCATCTCGGCGCTCAAAATAGCGCCAACCAACGGCATGCCTCATTAATATCTTGTTCATCTTTACTTTCCTCTTTGTTGGGCGGCACAGAATTGCGCCGCATAATGTTAAGTTGCTTAATTCTTATATACCATAATTATTCAATGTTGTAAAGCGCGCGTACGAGAGCTAATCGGAATTAATTCACGGTTAAACAAGCCCAAAACTTTTTCTTCTCCAAAGAGTTTTTGGGTTTGTTTGATTTCGTAATTCAAAGTATATTAAATTAATACTTATGAAAATAACTTTTTTAGGTGGCGCCAAATCCGTAACCGGCGCCAATTATTTGTTGGAGTCGGAGTCTGCTAAAGTCCTGGTTGACTGCGGACTTCACCAAGGGTCAAGTTTCTGCGAAAACCATAATTTTGAACCTTTCAAATTTAATCCCGAAGAAATTGACGCGGTTTTAATAACTCACGCCCATATCGACCATACCGGCCGGCTTCCCCAGCTCTACAAGGCCGGCTTTAGGGGGAAAATTATTTCTACTCCGCCGACTAAAGATTTTGCCGAAAGTCTTTTGATTGATTCGGAAAACCTGCTTAGAAGAGAAGCTGAAAACAAAAAAATGCCTCCGCTTTACGACATTAACGACATAAATCAGACGCTGGAAATCTGGGAAGCGGCGAATTACCGCGAAAAATTCAGGATTAAAGATTTGGAAATGGAATTTTTTGACGCCGGCCATATCTTGGGTTCAAGTTTTATTGTCGTCTCGGACAATAACGGCAAAAAAATTGTTTTTTCCGGAGACTTGGGAAATGTCGCCACTCCCTTGGTTAAAGACACCGAATCGTTACCGGAAACCGATTATGTTTTAATAGAATCCGTTTATGGAAACAGGATTCATGAAAATATTGAAAAAAGAAAAGATATTCTTGAAGACTTAATCGAAGAAACCATCAGGGCCAAAGGAACGCTAATGATTCCGGCTTTTGCCATGGAAAGAACGCAGGAGCTTTTATATGAGCTTAACGAGCTCGTTGAAAACGGCAGAATTCCGAAAATTCCGATTTTTATAGACAGCCCGTTGGCCATAAAACTAACCGCCGTTTATAAAAAATACTCCCAAAATCCCTCTTATATCGACGAAGAAGCGATTGCTTTGTTTAAAAAAGGAGATTCTGTTTTTGAATTCCCCGGACTTAAAATGTGCTTAACCACCGAAGAGTCCAGAAGTATTAACGAAGTACCGCCGCCAAAAATTATCATTGCCGGTTCCGGCATGTCGCAAGGAGGAAGAATTCTCCATCATGAACGACGTTATCTTCCCGACCCAAAAAGCGCGATTTTATTTATCGGCTATCAAACCGGAGGTTCTCTGGGAAGAAGAATTTTAGAAGGAGAAAAAATTATAAAAATTTTCGGGGAAGAAGTTTCCGTAAATTGCCGTGTTAAGAATATCAGCGGTTATTCGGCTCACGCCGACCAAGAAAAATTATTAGATTGGCTAAGACCGTTCGGAACAAAAATTAAAAAAGTTTTTGTTGTTCAGGGAGAAGAAGAGGCTTCAAATGAACTTGCGACGAAAATCAGAGATGAATTGGCTATTGAGTCAATCGTGCCTTCAATAAATGAAGAATATTTATTATAATTAAATTATAATTAATAAAAATTTATGGAAAACAATAATCTTATCTGCCATACAACTTATAAATATAAAATTTGCGTCTCCGGAGCGGCTGAAACCGACCATTGCGGCCCGGACGCGTTCGCCAAAGCCGAAGAACTGGGAAAGGAAATAACAAGGCATGACGCGGTTTTAGTGAATGGAGCGACGACCGGATTTCCTTTTTGGTCCGCCAAAGGAGCAAAGGCCGAAGGCGGAATAGTTTTGGGCATTTCCCCGGCCGCCACCGAAAAAGAACACATTCAGAAATATAATCTGCCGACCGAATACCAAGATTTAATAATTTATACCGGCTTTAATTATTCCGGAAGAAATCTTCTTTTAATAAGAGCTTCGGACGCTGTTGTTTTCGGTTGCGGTCGAATGGGAACGCTTAATGAATTTACAATCGCTTTTGAAGACAAAAAGCCTATCGGTATTTTGATGGGCGATTGGGAAACCGATGAAATTCTTAAAACCGTTATTGAAAAATCCCATAGGGCCCACGAAATGAAAGATAAAATAGTTTTTGACTCTGACCCCAAAAAACTTATCGACAAGCTCGTCGAAATTATAAAAAAAGAAAAGGCCTTAAATTAAAATGTTTAAAAGCGTTATTTTGCCTGCCGGCCTTTTGTCGGGAACAATAATCGGCGCCGGAGTTTTCGCCTTGCCTTTTGTTTTTGAAAAAGCCGGACTAATTACCGGCGTTTTTTATCTTTTATTATTCAGTTTTGTTTTTTTTATAATTCACTTGATGTATTCCGATGTGATTCTAAAAACAGAGGGGGCTCATCGTTTTGTCGGCTACGCCCAGATTTATTTAGGAAAACTCGGAGAAATGGTCGCGATAGTGACCACTTTCGCGGGCATGATTTTTACCCTTGTCGCTTATCTTATTTTATCCGTCAGTTTTATAAATCTTATAATTCTTGACGTTTCGGATATATTAAAGCTTTTATTTTTCTGGGTTATCGGCTCTTTGGCGATTTTTATAAATATTAATCGGCTGGCAATATTTGAATTAATCATTACCGCTTTAATCGCGACCATTGTTTTTATAATTTTATTTTACGGCGCTCCGAGTTTTTTAGAAGGCGTTTCAAAAATCGAATTATTCAACATCAATTATATTTTTCTTCCTTACGGCGCGGTTCTATTCTCTTTAAGCGGAAGAGTGGCGATACCGGCATTAATCGGCTATCTTAAAAAGAATAATTTGCCTATTGAAAAAATCGCGCCGTCTGTTGCTCTGGGAAGCTTATTACCGGCGCTCATATATCTTCTTTTTGTCATTTCTATTTTCGGAATTTATCAGGGCGTATCGGAAGACGCGATTTCCGGTTTATTGAATAGATTGCCGCAATGGCTTCTTTCTCTTTTGGGGTTTTTGGGAATAATTTCTTTATGGAGTACGTACATAGTTATTGGCCGAGATATTAAAAAAAGCTTTAGTTACGACTTTAGCGTTCCCGAAAAGATAGCCGGACTTCTTGCTGTTTTTTTGCCTATTCTTCTTTATTTCGCGGGGTTTAAAAATTTTTTAAGCCTTATCGGCGTTATTGGCGGAGTCTTCATAGGCCTTGAAGGAATCTTGATTATTCTAATCTGGAAAAAATCTTTTGAAAAAAATCTTGGTTCTTTTATTTTTAAGCGGTCTTATCCGGTTATTCGATATTTGCTTATCGTTATTTTTGCGCTGGGATTGATTTATGGGCTTATTTACGGGTAAACTGCGAATATTATGGCCGGGGGAGTAAGACAATACGACAGTAAAATAATATTCCCAAAAAAAGAAAGGCAGGAATTTATAAAAGGCGAATCCGGCGTTATTTTTTGCGGTCCGCCATCCGCCAATTCTAGCGGAGGCGGATGCGGAGCGGTCTATTATAAAAAGTCTTGGCGCCATAATTTAATAAACTATAAAAAAATAAAAGAGTCAGCCTCGGTAAAATTCCGAGTTTGTCCGGCCTGCCAAATGATAAAAAACAAACAATTTGAGGGAGAGATAATTATTGAAAATGTTCCCGACAAATCTTTAAACGAGCTTAAAAATCTTATCAACGCTTTTTCAAAACGGGCTTACGAAAAAGACCCTCTTCATAGGCTTATAAACATTAAACAAAAAAAGTCGTCGTTGGAAATAACGACCACCGAAAACCAGCTTGCGGTAAGACTTGCCAGAAAAATAAAAGAAACATTTAAAAAAAGTAGAATGAAAATATCTTATTCTTCCAGTCCCGGCGATACGGTTTATATTAAAATTTTTTTTAATAAAAACGGTTAGTCAAAAAATTCCGAAATTTTTCTAAAAGAAAAAATAAAAATCGCCGATAAAACGATAGCGGCGAAAAATCCAACCAAAATCGTATCCAGATTTATGTCTTTTTCCAAAATAATTTTATTGTCTTTAAAGTCTTCCGTTTTTAGAATCGCCTCGTATCCCGACTCATTAATCGCTTGTTTTAAAAAGATATTTTCTTTCCCCGGCGTCGGCTCGCTTAAAACAAAATAATCGTCGTTTTTGGAAAAACTTTTTCCCTCGGCGGCGACGCCGACATATTCCGCCTTATCAATTAAATCGCCTTTTTGATTATAAAGTTCAATAGTTTCTCCGCTATTGTTTAAAGAAATTTTGGTTGTCTTAAAATCCAGAACGGCGTACTGGTTGCTTAAAATTTTCTGATTTTTGAATATAAACGTTTTGCCGGAAGCGTCTTTAATCTGCCAGCCGTTTAGGTTAATATCGCCTTCTTTATTATTGAACAGCTCTATCCATTCGCCGTCCTGGTCTTTGCCTACGGGATTGGGAAGAAATTCGTTAATTACCATTAAAAATATTTAGGTGGTTATAGGCGTGATCCGCGGCTTTTCTCCCGGAAGGAGTTCTTTCAATCAAACCGAGCCTTATAAGATACGGTTCGTAAATTTCCTCAACAACGCCCCTGTCTTCATTTAGGGCCGCGGCAAGAGTTTTTATGCCGGTCGGCCGATTATTAAACCTTTTAATAATAATTTCCAAAAGCTTTCTTTCGCCGGACTCAAGACCGAGTTCGTCTATTTCCCACATTTTTAAAACCTCATAAATTATTTCTTTGTTTATAATTTTCAAATTTTTTACTTCGGCGAAATCTCTGGCTCTTTTAAGAAGCCTGTTGGCTATTCTTGGGGTAAACCTTGATGCCCGGGATAATAATTCAGCGGCGCTTTCTTCTATTATTATTCCCATAATCTCCGCCGACCTTTCTATTATTTTTTTTATGTCATCAATGTCGTAATAATCAAGCCTGAAAACTCCTCCAAACCTCGACCTTAAAGGATACGACAAAAGATTCGGCCTGGTTGTGGCGGCAATCAAAGTAAACGGCGGAATATCTAAAGAAATTGTTCTGGCGCCCAATTCTTTTCCTATAATAATATGAATTTTTCTGGAATCCATCGCCGGATAAAGAATTTCTTCAACGGCTTTGTTAAGCCGGTGCGCTTCGTCAATAAATAATATGTCGTTTTCTTCAAGATTGGAAAGAATTGAAGCTAGGTCTCCGGCTTTTTCTATGGCCGGACCAGTGGTGATTTTTAAATCAACTCCCATTTCTTCGGCGGTTAAATAAGCCAGAGTTGTTTTCCCAAGACCGGCCTGGCCGTAGAAAAGCAGGTGGTCGCTCGGCTCTTTTCTTTTTTTGGCGGCGGTTAGAATTACTTTTAAATTGTTTTTTATTTTTTCCTGACCGATGTAATCCGACCACTTGCTCGGACGCAGACGCGAATCTATAAATTTATCTTCGTTTTTTATTAAAGATTTTTTCATAATTCAATCGGGCCGGTTAAGGCCTCCACTTCTTCAAAAGTTGTTATGCCCGACAAAACTTTTAATACGCCGTCTTCCTGCATTGTCGCCATGTCGTTTTTAATCCCGAATTCATTGAGTTTTATTTCGCTGGTTTCTTTATTTATCAATTCTTCCATTTCCGGACCGATAGTTAAAAGCTCAAAAATTCCTATTCGTCCTTTATAACCGATATTGCTGCACCTTTCGCAGCCTTTTGGTTTAAAAATCTTAATGTTTTTTTTGTATTTTTCTTTATCAATTCTTTGAGGTAATTTTTCCAGAAATTTATTTATTTTTTCTTTAAGTTCCGTTTCGATTTTTTCTTCTATTTTGCATTCTTCACAAAGCTTTCTTATAAGCCTTTGGGCAATGACTAAATTTAACGCCGGCCCGATGCTTGACGGCCTTACTCCCAAATCAAGAAGCCGAGGCACGGCGCCGGCCGCGCTATTGGCATGAATTGTTGAAAAAACCAAATGTCCCGTTAAAGACGCCTGAAGGGCGACATCGGCCGTTTCTTTATCTCTTATTTCTCCAACCAAAATAACGTCCGGGTCCTGTCTCATCAAAGACCGTAGCCCCGTGGCAAAAGTATAACCGGTGTCGGGGTCAACCTGCGTTTGTTCTATCCCTTGGAGATGATATTCTATCGGGTCCTCAATGGTAATTGTTTTCAGTTCCGGCGTTTTTTTGTGTTTTAAAAAAACATAAAGAGTTGTTGTTTTCCCGGAACCGGTCGGGCCGGTGTTTAAAATCATTCCATTGGGTCTTTTAAGTTCTGCTTCAATTATTTTAAAATCGTCTTCTCTCAAGCCTAAATCGGAAAGTGAAAGATTAATTGATTCCGGGTCAAGAATTCTCATTACAACGGTTTCTCCGAATTCCGAAGGGGCGACCGCGATTCTTAATTCAATTTCTTTTTTAGGAAGCTTTATGGTAAATCGGCCGTCTTGCGGTTCGTTATGAATATTAAGTTTTAATCCGGAAAGAAGTTTTATCCTGGAAAGAAGATATAAGTAAACGCTCTTTTTTAATTCTTCAAAAACGTCTCTTAGAGCCCCGTCTATTCTGATTCTGATTTTTATATTTTTTTCCTCCGATTCCAAATGAATATCCGAAGCTCTATTGCTTAAAGCGCCCGCCAAAATAATTTCTAAAACTTCTCCGGTATAAGCCCCTTCTTTATTTATTTCATTAAGCGCTTTTTTTATCGCTTCTATTGAAGAAAGATTTTTCTCCAATTCAATAAATTTATCTTCATGAATTTCAATTTTTCCGGTAATTGATTTTTGACCGACGGAAACGAATTTATAAAAATCCCAAATATGATTGAGCGTGCTTAAAGAAACAACATAAATCGACAAGGCATAGCCTTCCGATTCAAGATTTTTTATTATGTTTTTTGTTTCGTCATTTGAGGGGTCGTATGCCGTTAAAATCACTTTTTTCTCTTTTATTTCAACTGCCGCCGCCTTAACGTTTTTGCTTTTTTCTTCGGAAATCAGAGAAAGCGCCTCAATATTAATTGGCGTGGTTTTCAAATCAAGGTAAGAAAAGCCGAGTTTTTCCGCTTTTCTTTGGGCGTCTCTTTCTTCGGCCTCGCGCCGTATTTTTAAAAGCTTGTCTTTTATCGCCGTTGTTAAAGCCATTTTTATTTAAGTCTAAAGCTTTTAACGGCTTGGAGCAAGATTGATTTGACAAAGTATATAGAAATATGTATTATTAGGCTAACTTAACAACTTAATAAAGGACGCTAAATGAACGCGAAAAAGATTTTTGTGTTTTGTGTTTTGGGCCTGACGGTTTTTTTGTCAGGGTGTCTAGTTGTGTTGCGTCCGCGGGTGGATGTGGATGTGCACGGAATGTACTATTATCGTAATTGTTGCCCTTATCCATACAGCTATACTGTATACGGGTGTAGGGCCTGCCCGGGATATTATAGGTATAATTGCGACGGCGTAGTAATTTTGTCGCCGCAAAAACAAGAAGAAAAATGCAAAAAACAAAAACAGCCAATAATAAAATAAGTCCCGAAACCAATAGAACGGTTTCGGGGCTTTTAAATTCTTGCGTTAAATTTAAAAGACTATAAAATAAAAACTATGAAAATTCTTGGGATTGACCCCGGCAGCGTCAGGGTCGGCTATGGTCTGATTAAAAAAGAAGGAAACGATTTAAAATTCTTAAAAGCGGGCATTTTAAAAATAAAAAGCGCGGATAAAAACCAAAGACTTGTTGAATTGGAAAAATCTTTTCTTGAAATTATAAAAAAAGAAAAGCCGGATTTGGCGGTTTTAGAAAGGCTTTATTTCTTTAAAAATCACAAGACGGCGATTGAAGTTTCTCAATCAAGGGGCGTATTGACATTATTAATCGTAAAGAACAAAATATCCCTGTTAGAATTAACGCCGCTCGAAATAAAGAAGGGGATAACCAACCACGGATTTTCCGATAAAAAAACGGTTGCCGGAATTGTTGTAAAAATATTAAAAATAAACGGCGAGAAGCTTATAGACGACGCGAGCGACGCCTTAGCGGCGGCGATAGTCGGAAGCAGTATAAAAATAAAATAAAAAGGTCGTTTCTTTTTTAAAAATAATCTTAATAGAATAAAAATAATGGGATTCCAAAAAGAAGGAATGGAATACTGCAATGAGTGCGGTTCGGAAACGGAAAGCGGCGTCTGCCCTAGTTGCGAATCGGGAGCGCATTTAAAAGAAGACGGGTTGCTTGAAGAAGAAAAATACGTCGAAGAGTAATAATTAAACGACTATTAAAAAGGTTTTAGTTTTTTTAAAAATAACCGTCTTTGTTTTTTTTGTCGCCGTTATTTTGGCTTTTTTTGGGCTTTGGTGGGCGGCAACCCTGGCAAAAGAGCTTCCGTCCCCGGAACAATTCATATCTCCCCAGATTAATCAGTCAACTAAGATTTATGATAGAACCGAAACGATTGTTCTTTATGAAATTCACGGGAAAGAAAAAAGAACGGTCATTCCTTTTGAAGAAATGCCCGATTATGTTAAAAAGGCGACGATTTCCATTGAGGACCAAAAATTTTACGAACACGCCGCTCTTGATTGGCGAGCGGTAATAAGGGCGTTTTTTACAAATATTATTAAAGGAAGAGTTGTTGAGGGAGGCTCCACTATCACCCAACAATTAGCAAAAAATATTTTTTTAAGCCCGGAGAAGACAATAAAAAGAAAGGTTAAAGAGCTTATTTTGTCTTATTGGATAGAAAAAAGATATTCCAAGGACGAAATTTTAAATCTTTATCTTAACACCGTTTCTTATGGAGCGAATGCTTATGGGATAGAGTCTGCTTCGCAAATTTATTTTTCCAAGCCCGCAAAAGATTTAAGCTTGGCGGAATCGGCAATTTTAGCCGCTCTACCCAAAGCTCCTTCTTATTATTCTCCATGGGGGCTTCATCGAGACGAGCTTGAACAAAGGAAAAATTACGTTCTTGAGCAAATGTTTAGGTCCGGATTTGTGGATGAAGAAGAAAAAATAAGGGCCCAAAATAATAAACTGAAATTCGCCGATAAAAACCTCGGAGAAATAAAAGCGCCGCATTTTGTAATGATGGTAAAAGATTATTTAGTTTCGAAATACGGCGATGAAGTTATTGAAAAAGGCGGCTTAAAAGTGGTGACTACTCTTGATTGGAATCTTCAACAAGAGGCCGAAAAATCAATAGAAGAAGGCGTTAAAAGAAACAGTGAATTATACGACGGGAGAAACGCCTCGCTTGTCGCCCAAGACGCTAAAACCGGTCAAATACTCGCCTTAGTGGGGTCAAAAAATTATTTCGCGGAGCCGGAGCCAAAAGGCTGCGAGCCCGGGGAAACCTGCCAATTTGAAGGAAATTTTAATGTCGCGGTCCAGGGGCTTCGTCAGCCCGGCTCGGCTTTTAAGCCATTTGCCTATGCAACGGCTTTTAAAAAAGGGTATACGCCGGACACTCTTGTTTTTGACCTGCCGACGGAATTCTCGGTTTATAGGGATATTTGCCCTTTAGTAAATATTAATTTTAACGACGACAACCCTTTATGTTTTCACCCTCAAAATTTTAGTAAGCAATTCAGGGGACTGATTAATTTAAGAAGCGCTCTTGCTCAATCAATTAACGTGCCTTCCGTTAAGACTCTTTACCTTGCTGGACTTGTTGACTCAATCAAGGCTGCCCGAGATTTAGGGATAACAACTCTTGCCGGTCCGGATCGATACGGACTCTCGTTGGTTTTAGGCGGAGGAGAAGTAAGGCTCATTGAAATGGTCGGCGCTTATTCTGTTTTCTCCCAAGAAGGGATTAGACACAAGCAGGCGGTGGTTTTAAAAATAGAAAGTTCCAAGAAAATGACTCTTGAAAAATATTTTGATAACCCAAGCCAAATACTTGACGCGCAGGATGCGAGACTTATAAACGATATTCTTTCCGATACGGAAGCGCGGGCGCCTCTTTTTTCCAGAAGCCTAAACTTAACGGTTCTCCCCGACAAAGAAGTCGCGTTAAAAACAGGAACAACGGATGATTATCGCGACGCCTGGGCAATAGGCTATACGCCTTCCTTGGTTGTCGGCGTTTGGGCGGGAAATAATAATAATAAGCCGATGCGACAACAAGGCGGGAGTATTCTTGCCGCCGTTCCTATTTGGCACAGCTTTATAAGTAAAGCCCTGGAAAACAAACCTATCGAGTTTTTTAATAAACCCGATCCGTTGCCGTTAATGGATAAACCGATGATTTCCGGAAATTACCCTATAAATAACGAGGTTCATGATATTCTTTATTATGTTAACGTAAACGATCCATTAGGAGACTCTCCGATGAATCCGGAAAACGATTCGCAGTTTTTAAATTGGGAAGAGCCCGTAAAAGAATGGTTAAAAACGAATCAACTGCTTTTCACGGGCATTAAAATATAAAAATAGGATATTTCGTTCGGGGATTTTATTATTGCCGGCCGATTATTGCTGTTCATCCCTATATAAATATTTTCTGAATTTATTACTTTTAATCCGTCCAGTAAAAATTTCCAGTTAAAAATAATTTCTATGGGAGGCCCTTTTATTTTTGCCGGAATTAAATATTGATTTTCTCCCAAGCTGGAATTGTTTGAATAAATTTCTATGTTTTTAGCGTCTTTTTTTATTATTATTTTTATCTCGTTTAATCTATCCGTGAAAGACCCCGTAAGCTTCAAGGATTGTATTAATTGTTCCTTGCTTAAAACCGCCTCTGTTTCGCTTATTTGAGGGATTATTGACTGATAATCGGGGAATTCTTCATTTATCAGTCTTGATATTAATTTTGTATTTTTCCCTTCAAAAAGGACTTGGTTTTGGTCAAAAATTATTTCAATTTCTTCATTTTCTTCGTTTTTAAAAATTCTTACAACCTCGTGGATTGTTTTTATGGGAATAACCGCTTTAAATTTATCTTCGAAGTCTGTTTTAAACTTATTGTTGATTATTGTTTTTTCGGAAAGCCTAAAACTGTCGGTGGCGGCTAATTTTAGAAAACTTAACTGAAAATCAAATAGTATTCCGTTTAGTTCTTGTTTTATTTCTGAAAATTGAGCCGCGTTAATAATAGAAAATAAGGCGTCTTTTATTATTAATGTCGGTATTTTTAAAGAAAATACTTTATTCCCTATATTCGGGATTATTGGAAATTCTTCGTGTTTTGTTCCTTGAATTTTGGCCTGATAATTGTCCGTTTTTATTATTAGATTGTCATTTTTTGATTCTAATATTATTCTTTCCGATTGAAGATTATTTATTATTGAATTAATTATATTAAACGGGATTGTTAAGCTTCCTTCTTTTATTATTTTTGCCGGAACAAAACTTAATATGGCCATTTCTAAATTAGTTGTTGATAATTTAATTTTATTATCAACCGTTTCTATTAAAAAATTTTTAAGTATAGGCAAGGTCGTGGAACCTTCTGCCCCTATTTTACTTATAGCGTCGAGGCCGTTTTTAAAATGATTTTTTAAAATAATTAATTCCATAATAATAAATAATATTTAATTTGTTATAGTTATTACCGTTGTGAATATGTGGATTAAATTTTTATAACCGTTATTTATAATTGTTTTTAATGTTTTTATTATTAATTAATTGTGGAAAACACTATAAATCAACCTTTATAAATTATTTCCTTTATTAATATCACTTTTTGGTTTAATTTTTGGTTTTTATTAATTCCTTGTAGTATTTTCTCATAAGAATAAATAGCCGTGGTGTGGTCTCTCTTCCCTAACTTTTCCCCAATATCCGGATAAGACATCCCCAACAAATCTCTTAAAAGAAAGGCTGAAATTTGCCTCGGTTCTATTAATTCTTTTTTTCTGGACCTATTTATTAAATCCGCTATCTCTATTTCAGAAAAAGACGCCACAATTTTAATTATCTGCTGGGGAGTTATGTTTTTTGACGACTGCTGAAGGGTGTTGTTTATTATTACTTCAATCGCCTGGGCGGTTAATTCAATATTTTTAACTTCTTGATAAAATATTATTTTATTTAAAACCCCCTCTAATTCTCTTATGTTTCTTTGTATTTTAGTCGCTATTAAGTTACAAACATCGCCACCCAAAGAAATATTTTTTTCACCAATCTTGTTCTTTATTATAGCAAGCCTTGTTTCAAAGTCCGGATAAGTTATGTCGGCGATCATTCCGCCTTCAAATCGCGACCTTAATCTTTGTTCAAGGGTCGGAATGGCCGCGGGCGGTCTGTCCGAGGAAATTATTATTTGTTTGTTATTTTCGTATAAAACATTAAAAGTGTGGAAAAATTCTTCTTCGGTTTTTTCCTTTCCGCCAATAAACTGAATATCGTCAATAATCAAAACATCAACGTTTCGATATCTGGTTTTCATATCGTCCATTCTTTTATTTCTTATGCCCGACACGACTTCGTTAACGAATTTTTCCGACGGGACATATTTTACTTTTACTTTATTTTTATAATCGTCTTTTATTTTATTTCCGGCGGCTTGAATTAAATGGGTTTTGCCGAGGCCGGTCCCTCCGTAAATAAAAAGCGGATTGTATTTTTTACCGACGTTTTTAATCACGGCGGAAACGGCAGCATAAGCAAGCTCGTTCGACGAACCGACAATAAAAGAATCTAAAGTGTAACGCGGAGAAAGATTTGTTTCCGGGTCGATTCTTAATTCCGGAAGGGCCGGCTGGGGCGCGTCTTCCGGAAATCTAATCTTAATTTCTTTTTTAGGCTTTATTTCTCCATTAACCCGGTATTCAATTTTTTTAACGGAACCGTCTAAAGACCTTAATATTGAAAGAATGTTTTTATGGTATTTATTTTCAACCCATTCTTTGGCAAAATTATTGGCGATTCCTAAAATAATTTTTCCTTCATCGTCTTTTTCAATAATGCGGCTATTTTTAAACCAAGTAAGAAAATTAAGCCTGGAAATTTGAAGCTCAAGTTCCGCCAATGTTGACTCCCAAAGTTTGTTTAAATCCATAATAAAATTAAAATCATTATTATTTTAATTCAAAGACAAGTCAAACCGAAAATGTTTTTAAGCTGTTGATTTTCTGTGGAAAACATTTTTAGTTTTTGACCAATTGCTAAAAATTTATATAATTAAGATATGGCAAAAACAAAAAGGACGTATCAGCCGAAAAAAAGAAAAAGAAGGAGAACGCACGGCTTTCTTAAAAGATCCAGAACCCCGGGCGGAAGGGCCGTTTTAAAAAGAAGGAGAAGAAAAGGAAGAAAAAAATTGTCGGTTCAAGCCTCTCGCTAATGATAGCCAAAAAATTCAAACTTCCTATCGGCGTCTGGCTTAAAGAAAGAAAAAGGTTTATTTTCAGAAAAAACGATTTTTTTGCCGTTAAACTGGCCGAAAACAACCTAAACCACAGCCGATTCGGCGTTGTTGTGAGTAAAAACATTTTAAAATCCGCCGTTAAAAGAAATAAACTTAAAAGAGCGATTTTTAATTTTATAAAACTTGGCGGTCTTTGCGCTTCTTCCGGTAGGGACTTCTTAATTACAGCTTTGCCGAAATCAGCGGTTCTAAAAAAAGGAGAATTAGAAAAAAGCCTAAAACATTTATTATGAATTTATTCAACGAATTTTTATACAGACCGCTTTTTAACGCTTTAATATTTATTTATGATTATTTACCGGACATCGGCATATCAATAATCATTTTAACGGTTTTAATAAGAATTATTTTGTTTCCATTATTTTACAAAGGCGCCAAAGATATGGCCATTATGCAAGGCCTTTCGCCGAAGATAAAAGAAATTCAAAAAAAACACAAAAGCGACCGCCAAAAACAAGCGGAAGCGTTAATGAAGGTTTATAAAGACCATAAGGTAAGTCCGTTTTCGGGATTCCTGTTAATAATAGTTCAAGTCCCCATTATGATTGCTTTTTACAGAATTTTCTTAACCGGTTTCCCCGACGAATCTTTAAATTCTTTATATTCTTTTATTGTTAGGCCGGAGTCTTTAAGTCATTATTTTTTAGGAATCATTGATTTAAGTAAAAGAAATTTTTTCTTGGCGATCTCCGCCGCGGTTTTTCAATATTTTCAAGGAAAGCTTTCTTTGCCAAAAACAAAAGTTAATTTTAATTCTCTTAATCCTTTTGAAAAAATGGGCAGGCAAATGATTTATATCGGTCCGGTTATGACTTTTGTTTTCTTATATATTCTTAAATTTCCTTCGGCAATCGCGCTTTTTTGGTTGACAACAACGATTTTTTCGGTTATTCAACAATTAATAATAAACAAAGAATTAGCCTCCAATGAAAGAATTTCAAAACAACCTGGAAAAAATAATTAAATCAATGGGCTTTGACGATTTTTCTATGATTTACGATTCAGAAAACAAGCGTTTTTCGATTTATATAAACGAGGATACGGAATCTTTTAAAAAAATTTTACCCGCTTTTGTTTCAAGCCTGAATACTATAGCAAGATTAATAGTTAAAAAAGACGAAGAGGGCTTTGGATTAATAGACATAAACGGTTACAAGAAAGAAAGAGAATCTATAATTTTAGAGTTAGCTAGGGGAGCCGCCAAAAAAGCCGCGACGACAAAAGAAGAAGTTGTTTTGCCGGCGATGAACGGCTACGAAAGGAGACTTGTTCATTTAGAACTTTCAACCAGGCCCGATGTTAAAACCGAAAGCGCGGGAGAGGGCAGGGACAGATGCGTTACAATAAAACCTTTGTGAGGAAAAATCTTAAAAACTTTAACGTTTTTGTTTTTATCGCCCTAGTGGCGCTTTTGGTAATTTTAATCGCGGGCGTTTTTTGGAGCGTAAAAAACCCCGTTTTTAAAAATAACAAAACCGATTCTTATCAACAAAAAAACACAGAACAAGAATCGTCTTTTAAACCAACAAGCCTTGACCCGGACATTTATCACATTCCTTTAAGCCCTTATTTGAACGGTTTGAGTTTGGTTTTTTTTGCCGACGGCTATCTTTCTTGGGACGATTTTGAAAAAGACACTGACGCGATAGCGCGAGGATTAAAACTGGTTGAACCGTGGAAGTCTTACGATAAATACAATATCTATAAAATCAGGCCCAAGGAACTGGATATCTGCGTTGTTAGGACGGAGAACGAAAGAAAACCGGTTCTCCGTTGCGACACTCGAAAAACCAATGAATATTTGAATAAAATAACTATCCCCCAAAAGCCTTTTAAGCTTATCGTTTTATCAAGACGCGATTTTCAATCTTGGGCGAACGTCGTCCGATTAAATGATACCGGAATATTTTTCAGCATTACCAAGCCGATAAGCGGTTTAACGGAAGAACAAAATTACGCGATTCTTTTTCTTCATTTAATCGGCCACGCTTTTGGGCTGAAAGACGAAGAAAAATTCGTCATTGCCAAAGCCGAGTCGGCGGTTCATATTCCGGACGGGCCGAATTGCGCGCCGGATAAAAAAACCGCCCAAAAATGGTGGGGGCGCTTGGCGGAAAACAATCCTTCGGTTGGTTACTTCAAGGGCTGTTCCGGAAGCGATAATTATATTAAACCAACGGAATATTCTCTCATGAATTTGGGAGAATTTTCTTTTTCAGATATTGATTACGGCCCGGTTTCCGAAGAGTATTTAAGGAAAATTCTTGAATATTGTTATTCCGACAGGAATTATAAAAAACAAGACGACCCGGACTTTTTTGAACGCTATCCGGAATTTTCATCCTGCGTCGGCGATTAAAATAATTTATTGTTTTGCTCTAATCTTTTAATAAAAGCCTTAAAGCCCATTTTTTTGAAATAAGCGACAAGCGTTTTTTGAGCGGCTTCTTTATGCCTTAATTCTTCAAGATTTATTTCAATCGGCGCGTCTCTTCTTATCGTCGCCAGATTTAAAGAAAGAAAAACTTGTTCTTTAAAGGGGAAAATTTTCTGATAATTTTTTTCTTCAACGCCTTTCTCGAAGAAATTTTTAACGCTTCCGTATTTTTTAATTATTTCAGAAGCGGTTTTCGGCCCGATGCCGGGAGCCCCCGGAATATTATCCGACTGGTCGCCGACTAAAGCCTTGTATTCCGGTAATTGACTCGGCAAAACGCCGTATCTTTCAATAACCGCTTTCTCGTCATAAATAATCGTTTCGCTCACGCCCTTTTTAAATGTTTCAACCAGTATTTTTTCATTGTCTATTAATTGAAGATTATCCATATCGCCGGTAAGAATGATTATTTTTAAATCCGGAACGTTTTTAAATTTTTCAACGGCCGTGCCTATCAAATCATCGCCTTCAAACCCGATTTTTTCATAAGTTTTTATCCCAAAAAGTTCAAACAAATTATGAGCTTCTTTAATTTGGAGAATTAATTCGTCGGGAGCTTTCGGCCGGTGAATTTTATATTCGTCAAAAATCTTTTTTCTGAATGTCGGCTCGGGCCGGTCAAAAAGAGCGGCGATAAAATCAGGCCTGTTCTCTTTCAGTATTTTAAGAAAAATATTTGATAAACCATAAAGAGCGCCGGTCGGAAATTTTTCTTTATTTGTAAAAGGCGGCAAGGCGTAAAAACATCTGTAAATTAAAGAATTGGCGTCAATCAGCATTAAGGTCATTAGAAAATCATAACACGAAAAAATCTATCCAGTTATCTCGCTATGACAAATTAACTGGATAAAAAAAGGAATGCCGCTTATCCACTTTCTTTTTATAACCAAATCAAATATAATTACTTCAACAAACCAATGAAAAGTCCCAAAA
>CAYIEP010000004.1:0-25339 GCA_964362515.1 uncultured Candidatus Saccharibacteria bacterium
ATAGTCGTAATATTTATTGGAAACCACGATAAAGTTTTCCGGGCCCCAACCCACAAGCGGCTTTTCCGCGAATCCCTTAAGCGCTATTTTCCACTCGATCAATCGTTCCATTACCGATTCTGTTTGCGGCGCGTGCGCAATACGTCGCACGATTCCGTACTTGGTAACCAGAGACGAATCCGGAAAAGAAAAAATCAACGCGAAAAAAATAACAAGAACAATTAAAAGCGCGTTAAGCGCGCGAATAAGGACGCGAAACTGATTACGTAGGAAAAAATTCGCGAGCGCCGTAAACATCACGAACCCGGCAATGAGCCCTAAATAAAGCCCGCGAGTTTGAGTTAAAATAATGGCAACGACAAAAAGAACTATTGCCCCCCCGCCTATCCATACAACGGTTTTTCTCCCAAATATGTCTCGCAGAAATGAAAACCGCTCGGTAAAAAAAAGCCCCGCAAACCCGATCGCAAATAATAAAAATATTCCCTGAAACGAAGGATTGCCAAAGGTGCCGGGAAGACGCAATGGCACCTGCCCTTGAAAAATTCCGATAATAACGCTTGCCAACGCCGCCGCCACATATAAAAGCAGCGCTATTTCCCAATCTCTGCGCGTCCGAAACACGGAAACCGCCATAAGAAAAAAGAGCGCCCAAAATCCGAATTGCAACACGCCATCCGAACGCTCAAGACGATTAAATAATGAATGCACAAGGTCAACGCCTGAAAAAGCCGTAACAACAAGCGCCAGAAAAAAAAATATCACTCCCCAGACAATGGGATTTTTTAAAGCGAGGCGCGCTTCCCTTTTAATAAAGAGCAATGGAATCCATCCGATAAGTCCCAATTCAACCAACACCCGAAGCGCGTATGCCTTTGAGGTAGTATAAGGAAAGTAAAGAGACGAAAAGGCGAGGAGAGGCGTTACAAGCAGAACGGCATAGAGTATCGTCTTCACCCAACCCTCAAGATGTTTTGCGGTAATCATATTTTTCTTATTCTACTGAACGCGGCCGCGTTTGTAAACGAAAAACCCCTCCGGCATACGCCGGAGGGGTTTTCTCTATGTCAACCGATGCAATCGTAGCTTTCGAAACAGTAATTAAGACAGGTTACGGCAAGATGACGCTCGGAGTCTTAAAGTCACCCAAACCGTAGTTCTGCAAGTAGACATTCGCCGCGATAGCCGCGCCGAAGTTCGAGTAGAAGGCTTCAAGATTGAAGCGTTGGAACGCGGCAGAACCAGTGCCCGTAGCTAAACGATTAGCCGTAATGGTTATCGTCCTCTCGGCGCCATCAGGAATATTCTGGGTGTCATTAACCGATACCGCTACCGCGGTGGCCGCAATCGTTGCCGTGCCGTCGCTCGCGACTCCCATAAGGACCGCTCCGCTCGTCGGCAAAGTAAGCGTTCCGCCCATCGCTTTTACTTTAAAGATGAGAATGCCGTCCATTGAACTTGACACCGCTCCCACGCCGGTCGTCCCAGCCTTATAGGTGTTAGACGCACTCACAAAAGTAAGTATCGCGGCGGTGCGACGCGCGTAGACATCATTACCGTTCATCGCAGAAGCGGCAGTTGGGGTTCCGGTTGAACCATCCGCTTTACGATACGAAGAATTGCCTGCGGCGGCCGGTACAGAAACCGAGGCCACCATGCCGTTACCCGTTGACGGGAAATTGGCGGCAATGGTCAATGTCTTCGTGGTATCTTGAGGAATATTAAGCTCAATATTCGTGAAGACGGTGTGATTCGCGGTTGAAGCCGAGGCAAGCACCGTGTCGCCATCATACAGCGCTAAAATTGAAGGCTGTACCGAGGTGTAAGTAGATGATACCGCCAAGGTTCTAAGAACAGACGCGCCTTCCGTGGACTTCGCGGTGAAGCGCAAGAGTTCTGTTCTCGTTGTGCCGCTCGTTCCGTCAAGGAACACATTTCTCGCAAGCGGATTATTTGTATCAGTCGAGAGAGTCAAGACTGACGCGCCGCCTGACTTGAAAGTGTGCTGACGGCTATCGGCCGCGGCGAGGTCAGCATAAGATGCAGTGCCTTGAGTATCAACTCCTCTCAAGGAGTTTGTACCTCCAGCGTAATCCTGGAATATTACTACGCGATTGTTGTCAATCGTCGTGACTGTATCAATACTGAAGGTCAATACTTTCTTCGCGTCTTTCGCTACATTGAAGCTGAAGCCGCTCAAGCGGATCCAGTATCGGCTTGAGGAGTCTAGATTCAAATTCGTAGAATCAAGCACTACTGAACCCAACTCTGTCGAACCATCCCACACACGAATCTTTTTAATGAAGGATGTCGGGTTATAGGTCGTGCCCGCTCCCACGTTGGTGACAGAAATTTGCCAATCAGCGCGGTTAATAATTATAGCGGAACCTTGCGCTTGTACCTCAACGCCAATCACGGATTTATTATCTCCCGCGCTGGCATTGGGATTTGCTGACGGAACCGCCGCCAAAGTCGCGGTGAATGAACCTTCCGTGGCCACTACTGGCGGTGTTACTGGTGTTACTGGTGTTACTGGTGTTACTGGTGTTACCACTGCCAATGAATTCACTTTAGCCCTTGTAATCGGACCGAAATAGCCAACAGCCGGAGAAATTCCAACTGAAGCCTGATATTTGGCCAAAGCCGCTTTTGTCAATGGACCAAAAGTTGTAGTTTCATGACCAACATGTCCCGGCGCGCCCGCTACGGTTGAAACCGGCGAACCATTGGCGTTTAGAAACTGTTGCAAAGCCTTAACATCATTACCCGTAGAACCAACTGTGAGGTCGCTAGTAAAGGTAGTGGAAGTTGTCGGCGTTTGTAATTGCGCTTGAAGCGCCTGAATTTGGGCTAACAACGAAGCAATTTGGTCTTGAAGCGACGCTTGACCGGCTGCCGGTAAAACGACAACTCCAGAAACCATAACAAGAGAAAGCCCGATAACGGAAATTCTTTTTAATGTATTACTCATTTTATTTAATTATTTTTCGATTGAATTAGATTAATTTATATTTCAGAAAGTTATTTCTTCCTCGAGTCGACCCGCCTTTGCTATATGTGAGGTTAAGCGCGGCCCGTTAAAAGAATAACGTTGGCATCATAAATAAAAAACTCGCTTTTTGAAGCGAGGCCAAATTATCTACGAGATACGAATTTTATACGAAAATATTTCCGTAATTTCGTACCTTTTCGTACTTCGTAGCAACAACTGATTTGGCCTCACTCCAAATCTTTATAGATTAAATTATAAACACTGCTTAATCTTTGGCAATACCCCGAATTGTGGATAACCAGCGATTATTACCGCTTACCATTTAAAAACGATTAGGATTGAAAATAGTTTCTTGACTAATTACATTTAAATTGTCCAATTAGAAGCGGCGAAAATGGCGATTGACAGCAATAAAAACGCCGTAACGCTTATTAAAACGAATTTCCTGTTTAATACGCCGTTAATATGGCTTATTGTCAAATCTTTCAGGATTAAAACCGTTAAGAGAGAAAGGGCCGACGAATTTAAAAATCCTATTGGCAGAAGCGATATCGCCCAAATGGCCTCAATAATTAAAAGACTGAATGAAGCGGATATTAAATTTACGTGTTTAGGGGCAAATGTTTCCGTTTCTTTTTCTTTAAAAATAAACTTGAGAAACTGGCGGAAAATAATGAAAATCGCCAACCCGCTAAAAACATATTCAAACGGAAAAATGCCGGACTTGTTTGAATTGAAAAAAATTATAAACGTAAAAAACGCCAATATGCCGCTTAAAAAATAAAAGAGCGGTTCCCTTTTTATAAAAAAATAGTTTTTAACGCCGATAAAAAGATAAAAACAGATTCCCCATAAAATAGCGAGCGCCCAGGCAAATTGAACAAAAACATTAAGAGACAAAACCGCGACCGAAATCAAAACGGCGAAAAACGAAAAAAATCGGCGGGCGTTTAAAAGCGGAAAAAAATAAAAATAAAAAGCCGCCGGAATGAAAATAAAAAAATACCCCGGCCCGAAAGAAGAAAGATAAAGAAATAATGAGAAGAGCGCGGACTTAAGCCCCAATATTAAAAACAAGGCCCTGGGGTTCTTTAAAACTGACTTTAACTTTTTTAGCATCTTTAAGTTCTCCGCGAATAATTCTGTCGGCCAACTGGTCAAGAATTGTTTTTTGAATCAACCTTTTAAGCGGTCTCGCGCCGTATTCCGGGTCAAAGCCTTCTTTCGCCAGATATTTTTTCAAAGAATCGTCTATTATTATTTTTATTTCTTTTTCCGAAAGTTTCTTGATTAATTCCTCCAGTTGGATTTCCACTATTTTTTCTATTTCTTTCTTTGTCAACGAATTAAATATGATAATATCGTCAAGTCTGTTTAAAAATTCCGGCCGGAAAGTCTCTTTAAGTTCCGCCATTACTTTTTCCTTGAAAATTTCTTCTTTTTCCGATATTTCTTTTTCCTCCGAAACCCTGAAGCCTATTCTTGAAATTTCCTTGAAATATTCTCCGCCGACATTTGAAGTAAGGATTATTATGGAATTTTTAAAATTAACGAGCTTTCCTTTGCCGTCGGTCAATCTTCCGTTATCAAGAATCTGAAGAAGAATATTGAAAACTTCCGGATGGGCTTTTTCTATCTCATCAAATAAAATCAAACTATACGGCCTATGCCTTACCGTTTCTGTGAGCTGCCCGCCTTCTTCGTGCCCCACATATCCCGGCGGAGAGCCGATAAGCCGCGCGGTTGAGTGCCTTTCCATATACTCGCTCATATCAATTCTTATAAGCGCTTTTTCGTCATTGAACATAAATTCGCTCAAGGCCTTGGCTAGTTCTGTTTTTCCGACTCCGGTCGGCCCCAAAAACATAAAAGACCCAAGCGGCTTGTTTTCGTCGGACAAGCCCGCCCTTGCTCTTCTTAAGGCGTTGGCGACCGCTTTTACCCCTTCTTCTTGCCCTATTACTCGGCTTGATAAAACGCTCTCTATCTTTGAAAGCTTTTCCATTTCCGATTCAAGCATTTTGAAAACCGGAATACCGGTCCAGCGGAAAACAACCTCGGCGATGTCTTTTTCGTCAACCGCTTCTTTTATGAATTTATTTTCTTCCGTTAAATCTTTCTTGGAAAATCTTTTTTCAAGAGCCTTTAATTCTTTTTCCGCTTGCGGAAGCTCCCCGTAAATTATTTTTGCCACCTTTTCCAAATTTCCCTCTCTTTCGGTAAGTTCGGCTTCTCTTTTTAAATCGTCTATTCTTTTTTTAAGATTATGAAAATACTCAACCGACATTTTTTCGGCCCGCCATCGCGAAGCCAATTCATTATTCTTTTCTTTCAATTTAAAAAGTTCTTTTTCTATTGTTTTTATTTTTTTATTTTTTCCGCCGTCCTGAATTAACGCTTGTTTTTCTATTTCCAAAAGCGTTATTTCTTTTTTTAATTTTTCCAATTCCTTGGGCAGGCTTTCGCTCTCCAGTTTTCTTGCCGACGCCGCCTCATCAATCAAATCAATCGCTTTATCGGGAAGAAACCTGTCGGAAATATAACGAGTGGAAAGATTAACAGCCGAAATAATCGCCTCATCGCTTATTCTTATTCCATGATGAGCTTCATATTTTTCTTTAAGCCCCCGCAATATCGCCACCGCGTCTTCAATGGAAGGCTCGTCAACCATAATCGGCTGAAATCTTCTTTCAAGAGCCGCGTCTTTTTCTATGTATCTCTGATACTCTCTTGTGGTGGTGGCGCCGACTGCCCGCAGTTCTCCTCTGGCCAGCGACGGTTTAAGCAGATTGGAAGCGTCAACCGCTCCTTCGGCGGCTCCGGCGCCGACTATCATATGTATTTCATCTATAAAAAGAATGTACTTTCCGGCGCTTTGCTGAATTTCTTTCACAAAAGCCTTAAGTCGGTCTTCAAATTCTCCTCTAAATTTAGTGCCGGCGATAAGCGCGCCCAAATCAAGCATTATAATTTCTTTTTCTTTAAGCGGTTCGGGGACATCTCCGGAAATTATTCTTTGAGCAAGACCTTCGACAACCGCCGTCTTGCCTACGCCCGGTTCCCCTATCAAAACGGGATTATTTTTTGTGCGTCTTGATAAAACCTGAATCACTCTTCTTAATTCTTCTTCTCTTCCGATAACCGGGTCAAGCTTGCCGTTCCTTGCCATTGTCGTAAGGTTAACCGCGTATTTTTCCAAAACCTGAAATTTTGATTCCGGCATTTCATCGGTAATTCTCATCGAGCCTCTTAAGCCCGCGAGTATCCTTATGGCTGTTTCTCTTTTCAAGCCGAATTCTTCAAGAAGGCTTCCGGCCGGAGAAGACGTTTCTATTATCGCCAAAAGCATATGTTCGCAAGAAATATATTCGTCTTTCTGAATGGAAGCTATCTTGGCGGCCCTGTCCAAAACCTGCATTATTTCGTTTGAAAGATAAAGCTGGGCTAAGGTGTTAGTGGAAAAAATTTTCGGTTCCGCTTTTAGGATATTCTTTATTCTATTCGCCAAAATATCCAAATTTATGCCACTTTTAATAAGAATCGGCTTGACCAATGAATGGTCGTCCATCATTAAAGCCGCCAAAAGATGAACGGCTTTGAATTCTCCGTGATTTTCCTTTGCCGCTATTTCCTGGGCGTTATGAAGAGCCTCTTGGGCTTTAATTGTGAAACGTTGAAAATTCATAATTTTGCTACGAAATACGAAATTATTACGAAAATACGAAATTATTCAATATTAACTATTCGCTTAAATTTTACACCACTTGGCGTAAAATGAGCAAGAATACCTAATTTTAATCTTTTTTAATATTATCTTACTCATTTTTGCGTTTTCGTATTTTCGTATATTTTTCGTATTTCTTAGCGATTCTACGTTCCCTTCGGTCTTTCTTCAAGTTTCACTTTTATCTCTATTTCCTTGCCACCGCGAATAATCTTCAAAACTATTTCTTCTCCAACGCCGTACTTCTGAAGCAAAGACGTTAAAGATTTTTCTTGAGTAATTTTTTCGTCGTTTAATTCAATAATTATGTCTTCCGCCAATAATCCCGATTTATAAGCGGGCGAGTCTTTTACCACGCCGGGGCCGTCTTCGTTCCCTCTTATTATCAGACCATCTTCAATTAAAAGTTTTTCCTTTTTAGCGAGCTCCGAATTAATGGCAATATATCTTATTCCCAAATAAGGAGTAATTATTCTTCCCGTTTTCTTTATTGACTCTATGGATTTCTTAACCTGATTTATAGGAATGGCAAAACCGATATTTTGAGCGCCCAAAGCGGTGGCGACACTAATGCCTATCGCTTCTCCTTTAAGATTCAAAAGAGGTCCGCCGGAATTGCCTTGATTTATGGCCGCGTCCGTTTGAATAACCCCTTCTATTTTTTCAATTGCTCCGCCGCCGGAAGCGGTAATGTTTCTGGCCAGACCGGAAATTACGCCGACCGAAACCGTGTTTCTAAATTCGCCGAGAGCGTTTCCAATGGCGATAGCGGTTTGGCCAAGCCTTATTGAATCGGAATCGCCCAATTTAAGAATTGGCAAATTGTCGGCTTTTATTTTGAGCACCGCGAAGTCTCTTGCCGGATCTCTCGCTAAAACTTCGGCGTCATATTTTTTTCCGTCATTTGTCAAAACCGTATAAGAAGCTTTTGTGTCGGAAACCACGTGTTTATTGGTGGCTATTAATCCGTCGAAGGAAATAATAAATCCGGAGCCCCCTCCTATTTCTTTCTTTTCCGTTCCTTTCTGGCACGGCTGATAAAATTCAAATCCGCCTCCGAAAATATCCTGAAAATCTCCCGGCAAATCGGAAAACGGATTATAAGGACACTGCTCTATAATCGGCAAATCTTTGGAAATAATTATTGAGATTACCGCCGGGGAAGCGCTTTCAACGGCTTTAATAACTTTTTCTTCGTAATCAACGGTTGGAATGTACGGTTCTGTTTTAGACGGTTGGTTTGTTTCGTTATTTTTAATCGCGTCTTTTTTATTTATTAACGGTTTCAAATACTGTTCGTAAAAATCCTTAAAAACATTGGCTTCGGCGGACACCATAAACAAAGCCGAAGATAAAATTCCTCCGGCTATGGCGGAAAAAAATATGAGCGCTAAAATTTTTTTATTCATAAATTATATTATAATCATCTTATGTTATCTCCTCAATATTATTATACAAGAACGGGCAGGGCTTCCGATTTAGAAAACCGGGGGGAAAGAAAATTATACAGATTTTTTGAGATACTGCCGGGAATAATTTCTTGGACGACTCTTTTGGGAGTCGTAATTTTATCATGGTTGGCGCCGGTTTTCGCCGCGATTTTTATAATTGTTTTTGACGTTTATTGGTTTCTAAAAACCGTTTATCTGGCTCTTCATTTAAGGTCGGCTTTCAAAAAAGTAAAAGAAAATTTAAAAATCAATTGGTTGGAAAAATTAGAGCAGAACCTCGCCGCAACGAAAAGCGTCTCGGAGGCCGAGAGCGATATCTATCATCTTATCATTCTTCCCATATATAAAGAACCCTACGAATTAGCGGCGGAATCTTTTAGGGGCCTTATTAACGCCGATTATCCCAAAGAAAAATTCATAGTTGTTCTGGCAACCGAAGAAAACTCCGCCGGAGAAATAAAAGAAACGATTGAAAAAATAAAAAAAGAGTTCGGCGACAAGTTTTTCAGATTTTTAACAACAACTCATCCTAAAAATATTGAAGGAGAAATTCCGGGCAAGGGCTCAAATGTCGCCTGGGCCGCCAAAGAAGCAAAGAAAATAATTATTGATTCAGACCGATTGCCTTATGAAAATATTATTGTTTCTTGTTTTGATATTGACACGGTTGTTTATCCAAATTATTTTGCCCGATTGACTTATGTTTATTTAAATACGGAAAACCGCCAAAACTTCAGCTACCAGCCCGTGCCTTTTTATGTTAACAACATCTGGCAAGCGCCGGCGTTGGCAAGAATAGTGGCGTTTTCCGCCACTTTTTGGCACACGCTTCAACAGGAAAGAATAGAAAGGCTTACAACTTTTTCTTCCCATTCAATGCCCTTTCAAGCGCTTCTTAAGGCGGATTTCTGGCAAACGAATATGGTCAACGAAGATTCAAGAATTTTCTGGCAATGCCTTTTAACCAATGACGGGGATTACGGAGTTGTACCTCTTTATTATCCGGTGAAAATGGATGCCAATGTTTCGTCAAGTTTTTGGAAAACAATGAGCAGTTTGTATAAACAACAAAGAAGGTGGGCTTGGGGATGCGAAAATATCCCTTATATGCTTTTCGGTTTTTGGAAAAATAAAAAAATGGCGTTTAGAAAAAAATGGCGATATTCTTTTTTGTATTTTGAGGGGTTTTGGTCGTGGTCAACCAACGCTTTAATAATTTTTTTATTGGGCTGGTTGCCTTTGGTCTTGGGCTCCGATGAATTCCGGCAAACAATTCTTTCTTATAATTTGCCCCAGACAACCAGATGGTTAATGACGTTTTCCATGGTCGGCCTAATAACATCGGCTTATTTAACCATACTTATTCTTCCGCCAAAGCCTCTTGAATACGGAAAATATAAATATCTTTTAATGATTATCCAATGGCCGTTGCTTCTTTTGACAATGATAATTTTCGGCGCGATTCCGGCCTTAGAGGCCCAGACGAGATTAATGCTCGGAGGAAAGTACCGGCTCGGTTTCTGGGTCACTCCCAAAAAAAGATAAAGAGAAGAAAGAGTTTTGGGTTTGTTTGTTTTGAGTTTATTTGACTTTTAAAAGCTCCACTTCCGATTTAAGAGAATTTATTTGATTTTGTTGTTCTTTGACGGCTTCTATTAAGAAAGGAATAAGCTCCGTGTAGGAAATTGATTTTTCGCCTTCGGCATTGGTCTGAACGAGTTCGGGTATAACTTTTTCAACTTCTTGGGCAATTAAGCCGTAGTGTTTGCCGTCGGGCAATTTCTTATCGGGAAACTCTTCTTTTTTCCAATTAAACGATACGCTTTGAAGGCTGGAGATTTTATTTAAAGCCGGTTGAATTGGCTGAATGTCTTTTTTGAATTTAATGTCGGAAATTTGCTGCGCGGCATAATAACGAACAGTGCCATAAACATCTACATTCCCATTGAAAATTCCCGCGTATGTTCCCCCTTGACCGTAAATACCAGCATAAGAGCCAGAACCCCAAACGCCGTAAGTACCGCCCTGGCCATAAACACCGGTGTTAATGCTATAACCATAAACGCCGGTAGCACCGCCGTCGCCACGAACACCAGCGGAATTAGAATTATTATTAACACCATAAACACCGTAGTAACCACTAGAGCTACCCCAAGCATAAACGCCGGCAAGACTACCGCTTGTTTGGATACCATAAAAACTGCTAGTGGTAATACTAGAATTTCCTAAAGAAGTTGCGCCTGTCCATTTTGTAATATAATCTGCATTACCGGAACCGGTTACGCCGCTACTGCCGCCAACTGATACGCAGGTCGGAGAACTGCTAACGCCAACATTAAAACTCTGAATAGCGGTGCCGGAACCGCAGGATTTTGAAGAATAAGCCAAAGAAACGCCGACCGCGCCGGTTGTGGGACTGGCGGTAATGCCGTTACTGCCGCTAACGCTATTAACAATCGGCGACCAAGAAAAAGTTCCCGCGCCGTTATTTATTAAAGCGGTATTTGCCGCGCCTTGAGAAGACGGCCAGGCATAAGCGATATTTTTTATTCTTATTAAATCTCCGGATGAATTGACTTGGAAAAGGTCTCCGGAGCCGACCGTAAGAAGAGAAGCCGGAGAAGAATCGGAAATTCCGACATTGCCGCCGGAATAATACAAAACTCCGCCGCCGCCGGGAGGATTATTTGTCGGATTAGTCCAAGCAAACGCGAAACTTACGACCAAAATCGTTGAAATCGCGGAGGAAAGAGAAATTAATATAAGCTTTAATTTTTTATCCATATATTTTTAAATTATTCTAAAATGACCTTTATTTTTAATTTTATAAACTATTCAGTTAAAAATCAAATTTCAAACCATCCTTTGATTATATTCTTTTTTATTAAATCTTCCATTTTTTCTTCGCCGAAATATTCGGAAAATATTTTGTTCCACAAAGCCTCTTGATGATGATAGTTGCGTTTCATTGTTACGTCAATAATGTTAAAGCTTACCGGCGTTTCCGTTCCCGTTTCAGTCGGAAAATAATCACCGACCCAGCCTAAATTATCCCAAAAAACCAAACCTGATTTCGCCAACAGCCTTTCCGCCCTTGCCCAATGAAGAGCTTCGGGGTTTATATGGGGCTCAAATAAACGCCAATCATTCTCGTTTTCTTTTGCCAAATATCTTTGAACAATGAGCCATTGGGTTTTTCCATTTGACGGATTTGGCGGTTTCTCGCCGAGTACATCCCCCCTTAAAAGAGAGATTATATTTTTGGCGAATGATTCTTCGTTTTTGGACAAAATTTTAAAAATATCCGAATAAAAAGGAACCTCGTTAAAATAATGGAATATTAAAGCCGTTGTTCTTGTTAATTCTCCGGAAAAATCAAGAGAAACGGGAATAATAAAAATAACCCCAAGCTCTTTAAGATGGCTGATGTTATGATATTTTTTGCCGACAAAAGCTTGAGCCGCTGAAACCCATTGCGAGCCCAAAGATATTGTTATGAGCGGTCTTTCTTCGAAATCGCCCGGTTTTAATTTTTCGTATTGCTTGAAAAAAACATTGTTAAGCCAATTTTTATCTTCTAAAAATCTTAAAGCGCTGAAAACCTCAAACATATTTTCTTTTTGAAAAAGCTCGTCAATATTTTTATAACCCAGATATTTGATAATCTTCCGCGGGGGCTCGCTTTTTAATAATTCAATCGCTTTTTCTTCTTTTAAAAAAAATCCCCTTGGTTCTCCCGCTATTTTTTTCGCCCGCTCAAGAATTTTTTCGCCCAATTTTTCGGAAAGTCGGCGTTCATCCGTTTCTATTTTATTCATCAAAGCGGCGTTGACTTTTTCCGCCGATAAATATCCGCTTAAGCCCAAAAAATCAAGTCTGTTTCTTATTATTGTTTCGTTTTCTTCAACTATTTTATCTATTACGCTTTTTTTACCCGTTAAGGCGGAAAGTTTTTCGTCTATCAGACGAATGACACCTTTATCAATCCTTAAAATTCTTGCTATTTTTTGATACGAATTCACGAATTTTTATATTTATCTATTTCCAATATTTTCCATCTTTTATTTTTTTCAAATTCGTTTTTTGTTAAAATTCCCGCTTTGGCTCCGACGCGCTCTATCACCGAGGTGGCGTTGGCCGCTCCGCATCTAACGGCATATTCAATATTAAACCGCTCACACAATCCTTTTTCGCATTTTTCGCCTTGGCGGATAAGACCGGTAACAAAGCCGCTGGCGAAAGCGTCTCCGGCGCCGGTTCTGTCAATAATAATTTTTTCCTTAAAATTTTTTGACTTGTAAATATTAAAGCCGTCGGACACCATTGCCCCGTTTTTGCCGTCGGTCATCGCCACTATTCCTTTTACAATTCTGTCGAGGCTTCTAAAAATTTCCGCTTCGTTGTCATAAGGAATTCCCGTAAAATAACTTGCTTCTTCGCGATTCAAAATAAAAAGTTTGGTTTTCCTTAAAATCGGCTCTAATTTTTTTATTCCCGCCTCAATAAAATTTTTTGAAGGATTAATCGCTATTAAAGAGCCTTTTTTAAAATAATAATCAACTATTTTTTTTAACAACGAGAGGTCTATTTTCCCCGGAGAAATATAAATCCACTGCCCGTTTAAATCCCCGAATGGAATATCTCTTTCTTTTAAATCTTCCGAGGCGCCCCTGTAAACCAATATTGTTCTTTCGCCTTTCGGCTCCAGAAGAATCGTTGAATAAGCGGTTCCCTTATTTTTATCTTCGGCGAAAAATAATTTAATTTTTTCTTTTTCCAGCTCTTTTAAGATTTGAGAGCCCGCGCCGTCGTTTCCTATTTTTGCGATAACGGCGGTTTTCAATCCTTGACGCGAAAATGTAACGGCCGCGTTAGTCGCGCCACCGCCGGTCGTAAAAATCGGCTTGTCAATTTCCATTTTAGAACCCAAAGCGAAACATTGCGCTTCTCCGACGAAAAATCCGATTTTTTCCAAATGTTTCCGGTCTTTTAAAACTTTAAAAAACCTGCTTGTCAGAAAAACATCCATTGTTGCCGTGCCTATCGTAATTACGTCAAATTTCATATTTTTCTGTTAATAACTTTTTTCACCGCTTCTTTTATATCATCGACATCCATTCCGTATTTTTTAATAAGCTCTTTTGGCTTGCCGCTTTCTCCGAACCGGTCTTTAACGCCGATGAATTCCATCGGCGCGGGAAAGTTTTCGGCCAAAACTTCGGCAACGGCTCCGCCCAATCCGCCGATAACGCTATGTTCTTCAACGGTTACGACCGCGCCGCATTTTTGGGCGACATCGATTATTTTTTTCTCGTCTATGGGCTTAATCGTGTGATTATTCAAAACCATTGTTTCTATTCCTTCTTGAGCCAGCTCGTTGGCCGCCAAAAGAGCGTTATGTAAAACGGGGCCGCAGCCGATAATGACGCAAACGGGATTTTTTGACTGCCAGAATATTTCCGCTTTCCCCAAAACAAACGGCGTTTCTTCGCTGGTAATAATTGGCGTCGCTTCTCTGGCGAATCTTAAATAAATCGGTCCCCAGATTTTCGCCGCGGCAACAGTTGCTTTTTTCGCTTCAATGGCGTCGCAGGGAACAATAACTTTCATATTGGGAATAACCCTCGTAATGGCAATGTCTTCTATTGCCTGATGCGTTGCTCCATCGGGACCGACGGAAATTCCCGAATGGGCGCCGGCGATTTTCACGTTTGAATCATTATAGGCGATGGTTGTTCTTATTTGCTCCCAATTCCGACCCGGAGAAAAAACCGCGTAAGAAGAAATAAACGGAATTTTTCCGGAAATACCAAGACCCGCGGCAACGGCGGCCATATTCTGTTCGGCCACTCCCATTTCAATAAATCTTTCCGGAAATTTATTTTTGAATCCCAAAGACCTTGTTGAATCGCTTAAGTCGGCGCAAAGAACAACGATATTTTTATTTTCCTCGCCGGCGATTAATAGTCCTTCGCCGTAGCCGTCGCGCGTCGGCTTTTGTTCGAAACCGTCCGTAAAAATCTTTTCGGAAAGTTTAAGTTTTAAATTTAACATATGCCTAAGCGGTCTTTTTGTCTCCGCAGTACGGACAATTCGGCAATTCAATAAAACGCGCCTGACCGCATTTTTCGCACTTGCTTTTAATTTGCGTTCCGCAATTCGGACAATAAAACACGGATAAATCCAAACTGGTTTGACAGCGCGAACATTGTTTAGCCCTAAATCTTCTTATGGCAATTCGGCGCGGATTAAATATTTTCTTTTGCAACCAATAAACGGCGCCGCCGAAAACAACGAAAGAAATAATCATTCCGAGATAAAACAGCAATGTTCTGAAAATCTCGTATTGGGCAAACCATTTTGTTAGAACCTCCAATATTCTTTCCAAGAACAATCCCCAAAACCAAAAAAGTATGACTTTTAAAAGTAAGATGGAAGCAACGGCGACTATGGCGGTAAAAATAATCGTATAAGGACTGTTCTTTCGGTGGAGCCGGAGAAACCCCCAAAAAACCAGAAGGAAAAACGGAATAATCAAAATAAATTGCAACAAAAATATTTTAAATTCATACCACCTAAGAAACCCGTTTTGCTTTTCAAAAACCGGAATATACGCCTTTTTTATTTCTTCGTCTATAATTTTTAATTTATCCAGAGACTTGCCGATTTTATTTTCTAAATCGGCTTTCTGGGTTAATAATCCCTGTCGTTCGTTTTGTAAAGAAACAATATCGCTTCCAGACCGGTTAATCGGGAAAATGGGACTTTTTATATCCGCTATTTTTTCCTGAACGCCGACGCCGTATTCGCCGGTTGCTTGTCGCAGTTGTTCTTGATTTTCCGATAAAAGACCCTCTACCGAATAAAGATTATTTTGTAACGGTTCTATCTCTTTTTCTATGAAAATTCTTTTATCGAAAATGTCCGCGACGCGATATTCTTTTTCAAGCTGACTGAAAACGCAACCGCTGGAGGAATTTTGACTATCGTATTGATAATATTGTTGATAATAAGCCCTTCTGTCGAAACCGGTTATATTTGAATAATTCCTGTTTTCGTAAGCGTAAGAGCAGTTTGATAACGGTTCCGGCGCTTTCGGAATTCTCGCCAAATCATCCAGAGCGTTCCAGCCGAAAAACATTCCGGCGACAAACATTATGAATAAAAGAATTAGGCCGACTTTAGGGGTTTTTCTTTCTTCTTCTTCGAAGCCCGGCGTTATTCGAGAAATTTCTTCCGTTTTTTTCTTAAAAATATTAAACATAATATTACTTTACCATTATATATCCGTATTCCCTAATTTTTCACTCGTGCTCGCTTTTAATTTTTCCTCCCAGAGTCCGAAGTTCCGCCAAAGCTTTCCGCGCCTGTTCTTTATTCGGAGGAATTCCGTGCCATAAATAATCGTTTTTCATAAAATCAACGCCCTTGCCCGGAATCGTATGGGCGATTATCGCCGTCGGTTTTTCATAAATCGCTTTTGCCTCATTAACCGCGTCGATAATGGCTTCAATATTATGACCGTCAACTTCCAAAACGTGCCAATTAAAAGATTCATATTTATCCCTTAGCGGTTCAAGGGGCATCACGTCTTCGGTATAGCCGTCTATTTGAATATTATTTCTGTCAATAATGGCGGTAATATTATTTAATCTGTTTTTCCCCACAAACATCACCGCTTCCCATAAATTGCCGGTATCGTGCTCGCCATCGGACATTAAACAATAAATTCTGTATTTTTTATCATCCAGTTTAGCCGACAAAGCAATACCGGCGGCTTGAGAAAGACCGGAGCCTAACGGACCGGACGTCGTTTCTACTCCCGGCAAAGCGCCCCGATGAGGATGCCCCTGAAGCCTGGTTCCCAATTTTCTTAAAGTTTTTAATTCTTCCATTGGGAAATATCCGGCTCTGGCAAGACTGGCATATTGAACCGGGCAGATATGGCCGTTTGATAAAATTATCCTATCCCTATCCGGCCATTCCGGTTTTTTGGGATTGTGATTTAATATATGAAAATAAAGAGCCGTAAAAATATCGGCCATTCCCAAGGGCCCCGCCGAATGGCCGGAACCGGCCTCAACCAGCATTTCAATAATATCCTGACGAATTTTATTCGCCATTTCTTCTAAAAATTTCGTCTTCTTTTCGTTTAGTATTTCCATAAATCCATTTAAATATTTTCTAATTCTTTAAAAGCCAGGGCGCTATTGGAACTTTCCCAGATATACGAACCGGAAACCAAAATGTTCGCTCCCGTCTCTTTGCATAATTTCGCGGTTTCCAAATTTATTCCGCCGTCAACTTCGATTATAACATCGGGGTAGTTAGTTTTCAAAAATTTTATTTTCTCCAAAACTCCGTCGTTGAATTTCTGGCCGGATAATCCGGGCTCAACCCCGAGAATCAAAACGAATTTTATATTATTTAAATAAGGCGCGAGTTTTTCTACCGGCGTTTCCGGATTAATAGCCAATCCTAATTCAAAATTTCCGGTTTTTAACTTCAAATCTTTAATCGTTTCAATATGAACAATTATTCTTTTTGCTCCGGTTTCAAGCCAGTCATTAATCGCTTTTTCGGGATTTTCCGTCATTAGATGAATTTCTAAATCAATTTGCGGTTTTTTTAAATCTTCCGGCGCGTTCCAGGTTTTATTGGGAGTGAACGTTCCATCGGCTATGTCTATTTGAGCCCAACTTGAAAATTTCGCCGCCGCTTTCAATTTTTCTTTAACGCATTCAAAATGAACGCAATTAATCGTAGGAATTACTTTCATCTTTATTCAAGAGTTCTTCTTCTATTTCAGATATTTTTTGGATTCTTCTTTTATGACTTTCGTCATTGGAAAATTTCGTATCAAGCCAAACAGTTAAAATTTTTTTTGCGTCTTCTTCCGACAAAAATTCCGCCGGCAGACAAAGAATATTGGCATCGTCATCGGTTCGGCTTAGATAAGCCTGGTCCGGATTCAATATTAAAGAGGCTCTTACGCCCAGAAATTTATTGGCGACCACGTCAACGCCGACGCCGGAACCGCAAATCAAAATTCCTTTTCTGGAGGCGGAGTCCTGGCTCACGGCTCTGGCTACTGGTTTGGCAAAGTCCGGATAATCGTCGTTTTCGTCATAAACATTATTTCCCACATCAACCATCTGATATCCCTCGTCTTTTAAATATTTTTTAAGGCTTTCTTTTAATTTAAAGCCGTTGTGGTCGGCGCCGATATAGATAAGCATAATATTTTTTAGCCACTAGCCACTAGTCGCTGATTATTTTTGCCACTTTTAAAACATGCTTTAAAAGCATTGAGACATAACCCCATTCATTATCGTACCAGGAAAGAACTTTTACCAAATCGCCGTCAATTACTTTAGTAAATTTCAAATCAACAATCGCTCCGGCCGAATCGCCGATTATATCCGCCGAAACGATTTGTTCGTCAATAACCTTAAGTATCCCGCGCCACTTATTCGATTGCGAAGCCGTTTTAAGAATATTATTAATCTCTTCAACGGATGTTTTTCTTTTGGCGACAAAAGTAATGTCCACCACCGAACCGGTTATTATCGGAACCCTTAAGGCTATGCCGTCAAACTTATTCTCAAGATTTTTAATGACTCTGGTTACCGCGATGGCCGCTCCGGTTGTTGAAGGAATAATGCTTTGCGCTCCGGCCCTGCCTCTTCTGAAATCGCTTCCCTTCACCGGAGAGTCAACAATTGTCTGCGTGTTGGTATAAGCGTGAACCGTATTTAAAACCGCTTTTTCTATTCCCGGATTTTCCGCCAGCGCCGCGATTACCGGCGAAGCGGCGTTAGTGGTGCAGGAAGCGTTGGACGTGATATTTGTTGTTTTTAAATCATCGTCATTGATTTCCATCAAAACGGTTTTTCCTATTTCTCCTTCTTGGTCTTTTGCCGGAGCGCTCATTACAACCCTTTTAGCGCCGGCCTCGATGTGCGCTTTTGATTTTTCAAAAGATTCAAAAACGCCGGTCGCCTCAACAACTATATCTATATTCAAATCTTTCCACGGAAGCTTTAACGGATCTTTTTCTTGAAAGACCAGAATCTCTTTTCCATCAACGATTAAATAATTTTGAGCACCGCTTTTTTTAGCCGATATTTCCCCGGGAAAAGTCCGATAAACCGAATCATATTTAAAAAGATAAGCCAGATTATCCAAATCGCCCAAATCATTAATGGCGATTATCTCCAAATTTTGTTCATCAATCGCTTGCCGTAAAAACAACCGACCGATTCTGCCAAAACCGTTTATGGCAATTTTAGTCATATTTATATTTTAACAGATATAAATATGAAAACCAATATAAAATATTTAACCGATAAAAAAGAAGGTGAGAATGTAAAGGACGGAAAAAATCCACGGCACGATGGGTTCGATGGTCTCTGACGGAAAGAAATCTAAGACTTCTAATATTATGAGTAATAACTATTATGTTTTTATTACTCCGGCGGGCTTTGGGAATTTTGCTGATTAGGCGCCTGACGAATTTCAAAATCAGTTTCACTATCGGTATCGCAGGCGTTTCCTAAAAATTCGCCGTCATTTTGAGCGGAGACGCAAGAATTATTTTGCCAAGCTTTCCTTTCCAGACTTTTACCGGCTTCAATATTCTGATAAATTACTTCGTCAACAATTTCGTTATTGTTGTTATAAAAAATAATCGCGTTATTGGCGTAAGCAAGATTATATGACGCCGGCCAAACAATATCGGGCGAAATCGAACTATTATAACCGCCTTCGTTAGCAATTAAAAAATATTTCTTAGGCGGTATTATTTTCCCTTGAAAGCGGCTAGAAACTACAAAAGACGATTCTGCGCCTGTCGAACTTCGCTTTTTAATTGCCCAACCGGTTAAATCAATCGGATTAGTCGTCGGATTATAAAATTCAATAAACTCGTAATTAGTATTACCGTCAATACCCGCCATAATTTCACTGATAACAATATGATTGGCTTGCGATGATTGTTGAATAACGGGAGATGTCACCGAAATAGTAGTTGAAGTCGCCGTTGACGAAACGTTCTGATTGTCAAAAACAATTAAACTTGCCAAATAATTTCCGGCTTGCGAATAAACGTGGAGGGTGGCTGCTGTTGAAATTGAAGAAGTGGCATTATCGCCAAAATCCCATTGATAAGAAATAATTTGGCCATCGGCGTCGGTTGAAGAAGCGGCGTCAAAATTAATTAATTCGTCAACACTTGGATTCTGCGGCGCATAAACAAAAAAAGCGCCGGGCGCTTGATTGGTTTGTTGGCAAGTTTTTGACTGCGCTTTGGGACTGGGACAAGTTTGAATTTCAAAATCATTGGCGTTGTTATCGGTATCAATAAAAGTATTATTTTGAAATTTTCGCTGAATACTTTGGTTTTCTGATGGCTGGAGGGCGCAATTTCCTTCGCAATCGCTTGCTTGCCCCCAACCAACTTTATCAACGATTTCGCCGTTAGAATTTTTAAACTGAATCACATTTGATTCGGTGATAGTTAAATTATCCAAAACAATATCGGCGCCGTTTAAGGCATTGCGAGAAATCAAAAAATAACTATTAGCATTGATTACTTTTCCTTCAAAATAAGTTTTTGAAACTAATGAGTCAAAACTGCCGCCTGTTTGTATTTTTCTCTGAAGATACCTGTTGGTTAAATCAACTGAAAAATTATTGGGATTATAAAGTTCTATAAACCGGTTTCCGGTTGGATAAGCCTGAATTTCATTAATTAAAATTTTTGCCGGCGAACCGGTTGAGGTTGCGGTAGTTGTTTGTTGTTGATTATTAGTTGACGCGCCACCGCTACTCGCGCTTTCGTTATTAAAAAGAACCGCGGCCGGCGCGGAATTTTCTTTTTTCGGCGTGCCAAAAACGCCGCTTTGAACCGCGCCATTATGAGTATGCCACGATAAATTCGACGAGCGTTCCATTGTTCGTTTTTGGTCGTTATCGCCGGCCGGCCAATCGGGATTGGCAAAAACTTCATCAATTAAATTACACTGATTATCAAACAATCGTAATCCTTCATCGCTGTTATTCAAAGTGTTTGAATAAATTAAATCAGCCGGAATGTTTGGAACTGAATCATTATCGGTTCGTTCTAAAAGAATAAAACCGCCAGCTTTAATTTTTGTATCATTAAGGGCGTTGAGATTAATTTTAATTTGCTCGGCTTTATCGATTAATTGCCAATTGCCGACATCGACTTCAGCGCCGGAAATATTTTTCAATTCAATCCACTCATCGGTAGCGGTCAGTCCGAAATCGCTTGAACCGCCCATCCACGCAATTTCATTAATAATAACTTTTTGGCGGGAAGGAGATTGAGAAGTATTAAAAGAACATTCTTTAAAAATGATTGGTTGTGAATTTTTGGTTTCTGTTATTACGGTCGTCGTAGCCGTCGGTTGAATTTGTCTAACTTGTTGTCCAGGTTGTTGATTTTCTTCCGTTTCTTGTTCTTCTCCGCCGATATTTTTTGGCGCCTGATTTTGCTTGCTCAAATCTATTTCCAAAACCGGCTTAAAATCATTTTTTGACGAACCAGAAACATCAATAATTCTCCCGCTAATTTTATTTTCTTTAATTTCCGGATTGTTTTCTTTATTAAAATACGCTTGAGAGATGAAATATCCCACTCCGGCCAAAATCATAATAATTAAAAATCCGAAAATAAATTTAAAATATTCTTCGACTAATTTCTTTTCTTTTATTTCCATTTTTGGCCTATTATCAATTTTAATTTAATCCTTTTTCTTTTTCAGATAGTCGTAGATATTCAAAACCGCCTTAATGGCGTCTCCCATTGAAATATTATTTTGCTTGTATAAAACATCGGCAATGTCTCCGGCCGCCCATATTCCGGGCAAAGAAGAGACTTGAGTTTTGTGGTCTACGATAATTTCATTTTTTTTATTTAACGAAACAAGGCCGTTAATTATGCCTGAATTGGGAACCCAGCCGATTTCTATAAAAATTCCCTCGAGCGGTAATTCTTTAATTTCATTATTTTTTCTGTCTTTATATTTTATTCCCGTTACCGAATCTTTTCCCAATACTTCCAAAACTTCAACCATTGTTATTATTTTGACTTTTGGATTTTCAGCTATTTTTTCAATAGTAATCGGGTCGCCCTTTACTTCTTCGGCGTATTCAAGAAGATAAATTTCTTTGGCGTAGGGCGAAAGGTCAATTACCGATTCCAGGCCGGCGTTGCCTCCGCCGACAACGGCGACAATTTTATTTTTAAAAATAGGAGCGTCGCAGGTTGAGCAATAGGCCACGCCTTTGCCGTCAAATTCTTTTTCTCCGGGAACGCCGAGTTTTCTGCGCCTGCTTCCGCAGGCCATAAGAATTGTTTTTGATTCAAAAGATTTAACGCTTTCGGTAAAAACCAGAAAATTACCGTTCTTTTTTTTTATTTTTGAAACCTTGTCAAAATCCAGTATTTCAATAGATTCTCCTTCAAAGTTTCTCAAGTGTTCTTCAAGTTTTTTCGCCAATTCCCATCCGGAAATCGATTTTATGCCTATAAAGTTTTGGACGTCCGCCGATGTTATTGATTGGCCTCCGAAAGAATCCGTTATTAAAAGGGTTTTTATTTTTTTTCTGGCGGCGTAAATTCCCGCCGCTATTCCGGCCGGTCCGCCACCGACAATAATTAAGTCGTAAATCATAACTGATGCCTTACAAGCCCAATGCTTTTTCCATTTCCGGACGATTGAACCCGACTATTATTGTTCCGTTTATATCAACAACCGGAACTCCCATTTGATGAGATTTATCAACCATTTCTTTGGCGGCGTTTTCGTCGGCTGCCACATTAATTTCCTTATATTCCACGTTTTTACTCTTAAAAAAATCCTTAGCCATATTACAGTAAGGACAAGTCGGAGTCGTATAGATTAAAACATTCATAATTTTATTATTTTATTGTTGAGGCGATAACGATTTTTGCTTTCCAAATAATTCCCAGAGAGCGGATATTGCCACTAAAGCTCCGGCAATTATATTGCTCCATAATGCCGTAGTAATTCCTGAAAATCCCAAAATCCACGGCGAAATTAAAATCCAAATTCCCAAAACCAACTGAAGCCAATTTAAATATTTCATAATTTTTTAAATTTAAACGACCTTTATTAATTATCAACAATGCCATTATAATATACTTTATTAAAGCGTCAATCATATACAAAAATCCTTGAACGGTCTCTCCGCCATCCGGCGGATCAGACCAAGCCCGTCGGGACTGCGGGATGTTCTTCAAGACAATCTGACCTTAAATATAGAAAATAGAGCATTAAAAATGTAAACAAGGCTGTTAATTATTACAAATATGATAGAACATTTTACCGAAGCAATAATTTTAAAACAAAAAAATATCGGCGAATTTGATAAATTAATATACCTTTACGCCAAGGAGCTGGGAAAGGTTGTCGTAAAAGCAAAAAGCTCAAGAAAAATAACTTCTAAACTGGCCAGTCAGCTTGAGCCGTTAAATATCGTAAAAGTGAGGCTTATTGAAAAAAATGGCTTTCAGATCGCCGATTCGATGATTTTTAAAAAAATAGAAAAATCATTAAAAACAATTGAAATAGCGGATTTTATAGAAGAAATGACTTTTGAGCTTCAGCCGGACAGAAAATTATGGATTGAAATTAAAAAAAGTTTTGAAAATATCAATAAGGGAAATTTTTCTTATAATAAACTTCTTGAGATATTGGGATTTTCTCGTGATTTTGCCGAATGCGCGAATTGTCAAAGCCGTCGCGTAAACTTTTTTTCAAAAAAAGAACAGGTCTTTTTATGTAAAAGGTGCGGTTTAAAAAATCGGGGAAATGATTTAATATTAATAAACCCGTAGGAAATGGGGTGAGTTAGAAATATATGAATGTAAAACTTAAGCTTATTTTCGGTTCTGTCGCCTTAATGGCGATAATATCCATAATTCTGGGTTTTTTTTATTTTTATCCCTATTTCAAAAGCAGAGATACTTTTTTAACGATTAAATCGCCCAAAGAAGTTCTTATCGGCGTTCCGTTTGAGGCGGAAATAAATTTTAAAAATGAATCCGAAAGCACCATTAAAGACGTAAGTCTTTCCGTTATTTTGCCCGATGAAGTTTTTCTTGTGGACGAACCGGAAAAAAGAGTTGTTTTAAAAGATTTTAAAAATCTTAAATCCGGCGACGAATTTTCGGAAAAAATAAAAATTACAATATTGGGCGAAGAAGGAATTATAAAACAATTCGAGGTAAAAATTTCTTATTTGCCGGAAGCTCTCGGTCCAAAAGCGATTTTTGAAAAAACAAAGAAATTCGAAGTCTTAGTAAAACAGGCCGCTATAAAAATAGATCTCTCGTCTCCGCAAAAAGTTTTAAACAACGAAGAATTTGAAATAAAAATAAACTATCAAAATATTTCTGAAAATGATTTTTCGAATTTATCGCTGGAGTTAAACCACCCCAAATTTTTTAAAATTAAAAACTCCGAACCGCTCCAAATAAATAAAAATTCTTTTGAAATCCCGATTCTTAAAAAGGGAGCCTCCGAAGAAATTATAATTATCGGGAGCGCGATCGCTCCGGAACAATCTTTCTTTGATATAAGCGCCGAACTTAAAACATTTATCGGCGGAGTAAAACAAACCATAAATAAAAAATCGGCGAATATAAATATTGCTTCGTCCCCGCTCGCGGTATCAATAAAAGTAAACGAACAGCAAAACTACATAGCCGGATTAAATGACACCCTGAAATACTCAATAAATTATAAAAACAACAGCGATATCGGATTAAATGATGTTGTCATAAAAATCCGGCTTAAAGGAGAGATGTTCAGCTTTTCGGGACTTGAAACCAACGGAACATTTAGCTCCGTAGATAATATCGTGACTTTCGACGCCGCCAATATTCCTAATTTAAGGCTTCTTTCTCCCGGCGACTCCGGTAATGTTTCTCTCCAAATAAAAACAAAACAATCTTATCCCATAAAAAGAATTTCCGATAAAAATTTTTCATTAAAAGCCGAGGCGGAGATATCGTCGCCTACCGTTCCTTATTATGTCGCGGCCGATAAAACAATCGGCGTGACCGAAAACAAAATTAAAATGGCCGGCCTTGCGACGATTGATTCTAAAATTCTTTTTAACGACCCGTCATCGGGAATAATCAACAAGGGACAGCTTCCCCTAAAAGCCAATACGCCTACCAACTTTACTGCCCATTGGCTGATTTATAATTACTCAACGGATATTAAAAATATTGAACTTATTTCTTATTTGGAATCCGGAGTTTCCTGGACCGGAATAGTTAAAAGCAACGCCTCAACAACTCCTTCTTATAACGAGAGAACGCGAGAGATAAAATGGCTGATTGATTATATTCCGGCAACCAAAGGAATAATCGGAAAGCCGATTGAAGCGATTTTTCAAATAGAGGCAATCCCCAATATCAACCAAATAAACCGCGAAATGCCTCTTACTAAAAAAATAATATTAAAAGCTATTGATGAATTTACCGGCTCGGAAATTATCTCGTCAAAAGAAGAAATAAACAGCAGAGGCGTTGAAGATATTATTTCTTCCGATTACGGAACGGTCAAACCATGAATAACTTAATGGAAAAAATTGTTTCTTTGTGTAAACGTCGCGGCTTCATTTATCCCGGCAGCGAGATTTACGGCGGATTAAGAGGCACTTGGGATTACGGTCCGCTTGGCGCCGAGCTTAAGTTCAATATTAAACAGGAATGGTGGAAAGCAATGGTTAAAAACAGAGACAATGTTGTTGGGATAAGCGCTTCCATAATAATGAATCCGAAAGTTTGGGAGGCGTCCGGCCACATTGCCGGCTTTAACGACCCTCTAATAGAATGTAAAACTTGTCATCAAAGATTTAGGGCCGATCAAGAAGATATTATCGCAGAGCATGAAAAATTACACAAAGAGGAGAAGGAAAAAATAGATTGGACCGAAGAGAAAAAATTTAATTTATTGGTTGAAGCGAAATTAGGCGCGGTTGAAGGAGAGAAAAACACCGCGTATTTAAGAGGCGAAATAACGCAGGGAGTTCACGTGAATTTCAAAAATATTCTAAACAGCTCGCGCCTTAAAATCCCTTTCGGCGTAGCCCAAATCGGCAAGGCGTTCC
>CAYIEP010000005.1:0-3201 GCA_964362515.1 uncultured Candidatus Saccharibacteria bacterium
TGTTTCCGTACACGACGCTCTTCCGATCTCGGCGGGAAAAGTTCCCAAACGGTTTTGGCGGGCTTTTCCGGTATTCCGTTATTAATCATTCCTTTTATTAATTTTTCTTTTTGAGAGTCCAGCAGGGATTTAATTTTTTTACCGATGGCTTTTCTTAAAATATCGGCTTCGGGCAAAGAAAAACCGGCTAAATCTTGGGCAATTCTCATCATTTGTTCCTGATATATTCCTATGCCGTAAGTATTTTTCAAAATGGGTTCAAGTTTCGGATGAAGATAAGTTATTTTTTCTTTTCCATGTTTCCTGGCTATAAAAGAGGGAATAAGTTCTATCGGTCCGGGACGATAAAGACTGACCATGGCGATTATATCTTCAAGGTCATTGGGTTTTAATTCTTTTAAATATCTTCTCATTCCGGAAGATTCCAGCTGGAAAACTCCGGTTGTGTTTCCTTCTTGAAGAATTTTAAACGCGCCCTTGTCGTTAAGAGGAATTTTCGAAATATCAATGTTCTCTTCTTTTATTTCTTTTACCAAGCGGATTGTTTCTTCTATAATGGTCAAGTTTTTTAATCCCAAAAGGTCAATTTTCAACAATCCCAAATCTTCAATGCTGTGCATTTCAAACTGGGTTATTATTGAATTTTCGTCTTGCGGCGACCTTTGAAGAGGAACATTATCGGTTAAAGGAGTTTTGCTCATTACCACGCCGCAGGCATGAACCGAGGCATGTCTTGCCACTCCTTCCAGGTGTTTGGCGGAATCAATAATTTTTTTGGCGTCAGGATTATTTTCATACATTTCTTTAAGTTCGGGGACTTTTTTAATAGATTCTTCAAGATTCATATTAAAGGGAATCATTTTTGCCAATTGGTCGCAAAATCCGTAAGGAATCCCCATGGCCCTTCCCGCGTCTCTTATGGCGGCTCTGGCGGCCATAGTTCCGAAAGTGATTATCTGCGCGACTTTATCTTCGCCGTATTTTTGCCTTAAATAAGCCAATACCTCGTCTCTTCTGATGTCGGTGAAATCCAGGTCAATATCCGGCATTGAAATTCTTTCCGGATTAAGGAATCTTTCAAAAAGAAGGTCGTATTTTAAAGGGTCAATGTCGGTAATACCGAGAATATAAGAAATAATACTGCCGGCGGCCGAACCTCTTCCCGGACCAACCACTATTCCGCGCTGTTTCGCCCAATTTACGAAATCTTGGACTATTAAAAAATAATCGGCAAATCCGGTTTTTTCTATAACGTTTAACTCATAATCCACCCTTTCTTTTATTTTCGCGTCGACAACGGCGTATCTTTTTGAAAAATTTTCCATTGTTATTTTTTTTAAATATGAAACGGAAGATGTTTCGTTTTCCGGCAGGGAAAATTCCGGCAAAAGCGTTTGATAAAGTTTTATATTAACATCGCACCTATCCGCTATTTTTACGGTATTTGAAACGGCTTCCGGAATATCTTTAAAGAATTCTTCCATTTGTTCCGGAGAAGTCATTGAGAAGTCGTCTGCTTTTAAAGTAAGACGGTCGTCATCGGTTAGTTTAGAGCCGGTTTGAACGGCCAAAAGAACATCATGATATTCCGCGTCTTCTTTGTTCAAATAATGAATATCTTGGGTGGCGACCAATGGTATTCCGGTTTTTTTTGAAAGTTCGATTATTAATTTATTGGCCCTTACAACTTCCGGTATATTGGGATGATGGCCTATTTCCAAAAAAAAATTTTCTTTTCCGAATATTTCCCGATATTCCTCGGCGGCCCTTACAGCTTCTTCAAACTTATCGCTTAAAAGATTTCTCGCGACTTCTCCGGAAATACAAGCGGATAAAGCGATAAGGCCTTCGTGATGTTCTCTTAAAAGCTCCTTGTCCATTCGCGGCTTATAATAAAATCCTTCGAGATTGGCTTTTGTAACCAGTTTTATAAGATTTTTCCAGCCGGTTCCGTTTTCACAAAGAAGTATCAGATGGAAATATTTGTCGTCTACTCTGGCTATTTTATCAAGGCGGCTATTGGGAGCGATGTAAGCTTCTATCCCAAGAATTGGTTTTATATCGGATTGAATCGCTTTTTTATAAAATTCTATCGCGCCGTAAAGATTGCCGTGGTCGGTTAAGGCGATAGCTTTCATTCCAAGCTCTTTGGTTCGGGCGATTAAGTCGTCAATTTTCGCTAAGCCGTCCAGTAAGGAATAATGACTGTGCGTGTGTAAGTGAACGAACTTCATAGATGGTATTATAAATAATTGGCTCCGAAATTAAAGCCCTATATAATTATCCTTATGAAAAGGTATATCATCGGCATAGATGAAGTTGGAAGAGGTTCTTTGGCCGGACCAGTTACGGTAGTGGCCTTAGCGCTGCCGCTAAAATTAAATATCAAAAATCAAATACTAAAAATACCCCGAAATAAAAAGTTTAGTTTAAAATTAAGGGATTCAAAAAAGTTGTCGCCTAGTCAACGGGAGATTTGGTTCAATATAATAAAAAAACAGCCGGAAATTTTTTACGCGACAGCGAATGTTTCGCCGAAAGTAATTGATAAAATAAATATTTCTCAAGCCGCCAATCTGGCGGCCACCCGCGCCCTTAAAGCGCTAATTAAGAATGAACCCTCCGGGGATTCGCCTACGGCGAAAACAGGATTAAGAATTAAAAATTGTAGGATTTTTTTAGACGGCGGATTAAAAATTAACAAAGATATCGCTGATTCACTAGCGGCTAGCGGCTATAAACTAAAAACCATTATTCGGGGCGATGAAAAAATTTCGGCTATTTCTTTGGCTTCAATCGCGGCAAAAGTCGTTAGAGACCGTTATATGAAAAAAATCCACAAAAAACATCCGCGATACGATTTTATTAATAATGTCGGATACGGAACAGCCAAACACATTAAAGCCCTTAAAAAATTCGGTAGGTCGCCGATTCACAGGAAAAGTTTTAAAACTTAAAATCATTTCTAACTTGACTTTTTTAACGAATTTCTATATTCTAAAAAATTATGGGAGGAGTACCGGTAAAACATCATACAAAATCCAAAGTCGGCAGGCGCCGTTCGCATTTGGCCTTAAAGCCGGCGCAAATTTTCGCTTGCCAAAATTGCAATTATCCGACTCTGCCTCATAAATATTGTCCCAACTGCGGCAGTTATAAGGGAAAAATTATAAAAGAAAGAAAGCTTAAAATAAAAAAATA
>CAYIEP010000005.1:3301-20221 GCA_964362515.1 uncultured Candidatus Saccharibacteria bacterium
ATGGCCACCAGACACCTTTGTCGTTCAATAGTTTTACAATCTCTTTACGAGTGGGATTTTTACGATAAAAAAACCGACCTTACGAAAATCGTGGAAAGGAACTTAAACGAATTCGGTCCCGGCGTTGATGAGCCGGATTTTGTCTGGCGGATAGTGAAAGGAGTGATAGAGAATTTTGATTATTTAAATAAAACAATAGAAAAAACGGCGCCGGAATGGCCCATCAATCAGATTTCGGCGATAGACAGGAATGTTTTAAGAATAGGCCTTTATGAATTGCTTTTTGCCGACCACGACGAAGTTCCCCTGAAAGTGGCGATAAACGAAGCCATTGAACTGGCGAAAAATTACGGAGGACCCAATTCATCAAAATTCATAAACGGAGTTTTAGGAACGGTTTGTAGAGAAACAGAAAATATTAAAGAAGAAAAAGAAAAATAGCCAATTCTAATTCTTAATGTTTGTATCGCGACTTAGACGGAACCGCGATATAAAAATTAGAAATTAGGATTAAAAAAAATTGTCTGACTCATTAATATTGGAAAAAAAAATAAATTATTCTTTTAAAAACGCGAATCTTTTAAAAGAAGCCTTAACTCATCGTTCTTATATTAACGAAAACCCCTCTTGGGGAATTCCTCACAATGAAAGATTTGAGTTTTTAGGAGACGCCGTTTTGGAGCTTGTCGTTACGATGGATATTTTTAATCGTTTTCCGAAAGAAGCGGAAGGACAATTAACCAGCATCAGGGCCGCCCTTGTGAATTATCAGATGCTGGCTTCCGTTTCCAAATCAATTAATCTTGAAAATTTTATTCTTTTATCAAAAGGGGAGACGAAAGACACAGGAAGGGCGAGAGAGGTTATATTAGCCAACGCCATAGAGGCTTTAATAGGAGCGCTCTATCTTGATGGCGGTTATTCCGAGGCGGAAAAATTTATAAAGAAATTTGTAATAGATTCCAATATTAAAGAAATAATAGAAAAAGGTCTTTATAAAGACCCAAAGAGCAGTCTTCAGGAAATAGTTCAGGAAAAATTTAAAATTACTCCTCATTACGAAGTTCTTGAAGAATGGGGGCCGGACCATAAGAAAATATTTAAAACCGGCGTTTATTACGGAGATAAATTAATATCAGAAGGCGAAGGATATTCCAAGCAAGAGTCGGAAGCGGAAGCGGCGAGAAACGCCTTAAAAAAATATGCGTCTTAAGTCGTTGGAATTAAACGGTTTTAAATCCTTTGCCAATAAAACAAGTCTGGAATTTCCAAAAGGGATTACCGGCATTGTCGGGCCCAACGGTTCCGGCAAGAGCAATATAATCGACGCCATCAGGTGGATTTTAGGAGAAAGAGAGGCGAAAAATTTAAGAGGAGCCAGAGCGGAAGATTTAATATTTAACGGAACTTCGAAAAGGCCCAGAGCCGGCATGGCTAAAGTTGAACTCCATTTTGACAACGAACAGGGATTTTTTCCGGTTGATTTTAAAGAAATAACGACAAAAAGGGAGGTTTCAAGAGACGGCCTCTCCAGATATTTTCTTAATAAAAGCGAAGTAAGGCTTAAGGATATCGTTGATTTTTGGGCACGCTCAAGACTGGGAATAAAAGGATTGATAATAATCAATCAGGGAAACAGCGATTTATTCGTGAGGGTTTCTCCGGAAGAGAGAAAAGTAATGATAGAAGAAATATTGGGGTTAAGAGAATATCAGATAAAAAAATTAGAAGCGGAAAGAAAATTAAAAAACACTTATTTTAATCTTGATAAAGCGAAAGCGCTCATTGAAGAGGTTGCTCCAAGGCTAAGGCTTTTAAGGCGCCAAGCGGGCAAGTGGGGGAAAAGAGCGGAACTTAAAAGTGAACTTAGAAATTTGGAAGACAAATATTTTTCTTTCAGGCTTAAAGAAATAGAAAGTCAAAATAATAAAACGGAGCCGGACATTTTATTTGTTAAGAAACAAATAAAAGAAAGAAATTCGGAGCTTTTGGATTTGGAGGAGAATTTGGAAAAAATTGAAAGCGAACGCGAAAATTTTCATGGATTTGAAGAAATAAGAAAACTTCAGCCGGAACTCGCGGAGAATCGTTTTAAGATTCAGAGAGAAATAAGCAGACTGGAGGCGAAGATGGAAGTTTTAAATAATTCTAACGATGAAAATTTCAAGACGGAAGAGCTTGTTTTATTACTGAATGATATTAGAAATCTGCTTGTTTCCGCGATTGAACAAACAGAGTATTTAAAAAAATCAAAAAATGAAGCGATAAAAAAAATAGACGATTTTTTCAATAGACCGCGGCAAGCCAAGTTAAACGATATTTCCGGCCTTGAAGAATTGAAAGATGGATTAATAGAAAATCTTAAAGAAATAGAAAACAAACTAATTGGAATAGAAGAAGAGCAGGCGAAAGCGGCTAAATTTTTGGAAGAGTTTAACGCCAAATTTAAATCCGCCGTAGAATTAATAGAGTTTAAAAAAGAAGAATTAAGAAATCTTGACGGCAAAAAGAGCAGGATTTTATTTGATAAAGAAAAAATGGAAATTAAATTATCCGAAATAGAATCCCAGATTTTCCAGGCGGAAAGGAATTTAAAAGAATTCCGGCCGGAAACGGCAATAAGCCTAAGCGACGAAGAAGTCTCGGAAACAGAGAGAAAAATGTTCAAAATCAGGGCCGAACTCGCCGGAATAGGGGAAATAGACGAGTCGCTTATAAAAGAATCCCAAGAAACGGAATCTCATTATAATTTTTTAACCAAACAATCTGAAGATTTGGGAAAAGCGGCGATTGATTTAAAAAATTTGATAAAAGAGCTAAATCAGAGAATTCATGATGAATTCAATAAAAGCTTCAAGCTTATTAATGAAGAATTTAACAATTTTTTCAAATTAATGTTCGGCGGCGGGCACGCGAACCTTAAAATAAAAAAACAATCTTTTGAGAGACTTAGAGCTATGGAAAATGAAGAAAATTTAATTTCGGAAAATGGCGATGAAGAAAAAGAAGAATCTTTCGGAATTGAAATTGAAATGGGGTTGCCCCAAAAACGAATTACTTCTTTGGAGGTTCTTTCCGGCGGAGAAAAAAGCCTTGTTTCAATAGCGGCGCTTTTTGCCCTTGTTTCCGTCAGCCCGCCGCCGTTTTTGGTATTAGACGAAATAGACGCGGCTCTGGATGAAAATAATTCCAAAAGATTTTCTAATTTAATCGGGGAGTTTTCCAAAAAAACCCAATTTATAATAGTTACCCATAACAGAGCGACCATGGAATCGGCCGATGTTTTATACGGCGTTACTTTAGGAGAAGACGGAACATCAAAAATTTTGTCGTTAAAACTTGACAAACGTTAATTATAAATCATAAACTATGGACTATAGACTAAATTGTAAGATTTCGTAGCGTTATTTACATTCATTCTCGGCTAAATTGCCTTTTAGAACCAGTCCGCCAGCAAGAGAAAAAGATATTTCTGAAATCTTAACGGAAGCGCAGGATTTGTTTCAGAAAATCATTTTTCAGAACCAGAATAATTTTGCTCCTGCGGCAAAATTTTCTTCCCCCTCGTCCCGATTGTCCCGCTACGCGGGAACCAAGCCAATCGGGACTGCGGGATGTTCTTCAAAACAACTTTCTGAAACAAATCCGTGAGCGGATTGAAGAAATATCTTTTCTCTTGCTGGCGAAAAAGGACTTTCTGTTGTAAAATGTAAACAACGCTCGAGATTCTTACAACTAAATCATTATGTTGGCAATCAAACTTAAAAGAATAGGAAAAAAACACCAGCCCAGTTTTAGGGTTGTTGTGGCCGAGAAAAGGTCAAAACTTGTCGGTCGTTTTGTTGAAGACCTAGGCTGGTTGAATCCAAGAACCAAAGAATTCCAGATTAACGGCGACAGAGCGGGCTATTGGATTAAAGTCGGCGCTCAACCGACCGACAGCGTTCATAATATTTTAGTTTCAAAGGGAATAGTAAAAGGAACCAAAAGACCGGTTCATAAGAAATCAAAAAAAGAAATCGTTAATCAACCCGAATTGACAGAAAATAAATAATTTTGTAGATTATTTGAATTGGAAAAGGTCGAAATGAAAAGAAATTGATAAGAATATAAGAAACACATGTTAGGAGAGAAAAAAGACCAAGAATTTCTTGAATTCCTTGTTAAATCCATTGTTGACCATCCGGAAGACGTGGCGGTTGACCGAAAAGTGGACGAAATGGGAGTCCTTCTTACTTTAAAAGTTAATGCCGTTGATATGGGACAGGTTGTGGGAAGAAGGGGCGCTACGGCTCAAGCTATCAGGTCATTACTTAAGATAGTTGGCATAAAGAATAATGCCAGAGTAAATCTTAAGATAGTTGAGCCCGAAGGAGGGTCAAGGGCGGAAAGAGGAGAAAGGTCATCCGAAAGATTCTAAAACTTATTTTAACTAAAAACCCCTTATGGGGTTTTTAGTAATAATTAAAATGATTTTTGATATAATCACGATTTTTCCGAATATATTTGATTCTTATTTGAACGAGTCAGTTTTAAAGCGCGCGCAAAAAAATAAATTAATTCAGATTAAAATTCATAATTTGCGCGACTTTACGGTTGATAAAAATAATAAAGTTGCCCTTCGGCAGGCTCGGGGCAATCGTGAGTCGCGTCGAACGATTGATGATAAGCCTTACGGCGGAGGAGCGGGCATGTTGCTTATAACAGAACCGATTTTAAGGGCAACGGAAAAAATTTTGAAAACCGCGGCTTTAAAAAATCGGAAAACCAAAATTATTATTTTTTCCGCCAAAGGAAAACGGTTTAACCAAAAAATCGCTTATGATTGGGCAAAAAAATTTAATCACCTTATTTTGATAAGCGGGCGTTACGAGGGGATTGATGAACGAGTTAAAAAAATTTTAAAAGCCGAAGAAGTTTCTATCGGCCCTTATGTGCTGACCGACGGCGACGTGGCGGGAATGACAATTATTTCAGCCGTGGCGCGGCTTTTACCCGGCGTTATAAACTTAGAATCTCTTAAAGAAGAATCATATTTTAACGCTTTATTAAAAAAAGAAAAAAACTCGAAATTCGATGAAAGCCTTGAATATCCCCATTATACAAGGCCGGAAGTTTTAATTTGGAAAGGCAAAAAATATCCAGTCCCGAAAGTTCTGCTTTCCGGCAATCATAAAAAAATTGAAGAATGGCGTCGGGGCAAACGAACTAAATAATTAAGGCACGGGTTGACTAATGATTATTAAATATATATTATTTACCCTACTATTATGGAAACGCAGAATGCGCAACAAGAAACCGATGTTTTGCCCGCCAGCGAGGCGGACACGGCGCTCGTAAGAGAAATGATGAGCGCCGGTTTGATGTACGGCCATAAATCCTCAAAAACTCATCCGAAATTTAAGCAATATGTTTCGGCCAACAGAAACGGAATAGAAATAATCGATTTGTTTCAGACCATTTCTTATCTTAACGAGGCCGCTGATTTTTTGAACAAAAAAATCAAAGAAGGAGGCAAGATTTTGATAGTGGCGACTCAACCGGCGGCTAGAAATTCAATGGAAGAATTCGCCCAAAAATTCGGCTTTTCTTTTATAAACGACCGTTGGGTGGGCGGACTTTTAACTAATTTTAAAATTATTTCTTCTCGAATAGAATATTTTAAAAAAATTCAGTCGGGTCTGGGAAAAGGAGAATTTGAAAAGTATACCAAAAAAGAAAGAATTATGATAAGCAGAAATATTGAAAGAATGAAAAAAATGTTTACCGGCCTTGAGAATCTGAATAAATTGCCTGATGTTATTTTTATGATAGACCTTTCAATCAAGGGTCATCAAACGGCCATAAGGGAAGCAAAGATAGTCAATGTTCCGATAGTTTCCATTCTTGACAGCGATGATAATCCGGAATTGGTTGCTTATCCGATTCCGGCAAACGACCATAGCAAATCCAGTATTGAGTGGATTATTAAAAAAATAGAAGAGCGACTAATGGCTATAGAAAAGCCACCGGTGGCTAGCGACTAGTGGCTGAAATTATTATTTATGATTGGCGAAATTCAAAAATTAAGAGACACAACCGGCGCCGGCGTGATGGAATGTAAAAGAGCTTTTGAGGAATCGGGGGGCGACTTTGATAAGGCGATAAAAATTATTCACGAAAAAGGGTTGCTTAAGGCGGAAAGAAAAAAAGAAAGGGGAACGAGCGCCGGATTAATAGAATCCTATGTCCATAACGAAAGAGTAGGCGTGCTTATAGAAATAAGGTGCGAAACGGATTTTGTGGCAAGAGCCGGTGATTTTAGAAGCCTTTCTCATAATATTGTTATGCAGATAGCGGCAATGAACCCCATAGACGTTGATTCTTTGCTTTCCCAACCGTATATAAAAAATGAATCTTTAACAGTGGGAGATCTGATAAAAACAGTTATCGCCAAAACAGGAGAGAATATTAAAGTAGAGCGTTTTTGCAGATACGAAATTTAATGTACAATTTTATTCTTCAAATATTATTAATGAGCAGTCTCGGAGCTGTTATTTATTTAATAGCCAGAGCCATTCCCAGAGTCGGAGACGATTTTTTGGGCGAGAAAAATATGCCCAAGCATTCAAGATTCGACAATTTTGTTCATAATTATTTGAAAATAGAAAAACTGGACACGGTTTTAAATTCTTATCTTGAAAAATTTTTAAGAAAGGCGAAAGTGTTTATAATGAGGGTTGATAATATTGTAAGCGGTTATCTTGATAAGTTGAAGAAATTAAATAATAATATTCAAAGAAACGGAGAAAAGCCGACTATTTTTTCAGAGGCGGCTAATAAAGAAGAGGGGAAAGAAGAGAATAAAGAAGAGGGAGAAAAAAAGCCGGAAAGGCAATAAGAATGAAGTCTCTATTGTGCTGGGATGGCAGAGCGGTCAATTGCATCAGACTGTAAATCTGACGCCCTTTGGGCTACGGGGGTTCAAATCCCTCTCCCAGCACAATGGAGGTTTCAATTCAATTGCGTCCCGTTGAAGCGGAACACCTTTCCGTAAACCTATTGGCCGGAGTAGCTCAATGGCAGAGCAACGCTTTTGTAAAGCGAAGGTTGGGGGTTCGACTCCTCTCTCCGGCTCACAAGATTTAATGCCAACGTAGCTCAGTCGGTAGAGCAACTCCATGGTAAGGAGTAGGTCGCCGGTTCAATTCCGGCCGTTGGCTCAAAAATTTGAGTGAAGTCGTAAAGACACTCAAAAATTCATAATGGGCGATTAGCTCAGTGGTAGAGCGCGTCGTTGACATCGACGAGGTCAGAAGTTCAATCCTTCTATCGCCCACCATTTAATTAGCGACGGCGGGGTAATCTGTTTTGTTTCATAAATTTTTGTTAAAATAAATTTGAGTATGATTGTATAAATCTATAATATAATAGAAAAGGTCGCAACAATAATCACTAATTAATCTAAAAATCTATGGCGGAACAAAAACCAATAGGCGAGATAACTCATTACTATAATCATCTGGGAGTAGCCATTATAAAATTTAATCGGGCGATGAAATCGGGAGAAACCGTTCATTTTAAGGGCGCGCATACGGATTTCACGCAGACTATTGTTTCAATGCAGTACGATCATAAAGAAATTCAAGAAACCAAAAAAGGGCAGGAGGTCGGAATTAAAGTGAACGAAAAAGTAAAAGAAGGAGATAAGGTATACGAAACAGATTGAATGCAGTAATAAAATTTAATGTTTGACTTTTAGCCATTATTTATAATAGTATTTAGAATACTTTCTTTATGGCGCAATCAAAATTCAGCGAAAATTTAGTAAGAATGAAATGCACCGTTTGTAAAAGGGTTAATTATTATACGCGCAAGAAAAAAGGTTTAGACAGAAAACTTGAATTCAAAAAACATTGCCGTTGGTGTCGTAAACATACTATTCATAAAGAAGCTAAAATATAAATTTTTAATGGGGGCGTGGTTCAATAGTAGAACACTGGTCTCCAACCCGGCAGTTGCCGGGCGAATCCAATATATGTTTACGGTGTATGTTTTGAAAAGTAAAAAGGATAATAAGTTATATGTCGGTTTAACCGGAAACTTTCCCTTACGATTACGACAACACGAAGAAGGATTAGTAATTTCTACTCGCAACCGAAGGCCATTATATTTGGCGTACAAAGAAGAATTTAGCGCAAAAAAAGAAGCACAGGCTCGCGAGAGATATTTTAAGGGAGGCGGTAAAGCAAGAAAATTATTGAAAGAATTAATTAAAAAACAAGGGGGTGTGGTTCAATGGTAGAACACTGGTCTCCAAAACCAGTAATCAAGGTTCGATTCCTTGCGCCCCCGCAAACCCGGCAGTCGCCGGGCAATTCCTTGCACCCCTTATCAATGAATTCAAACTACAAGGCCGAGTTTAACGCGCGCGAAAACCTTATAGAATCTTTAATCAAAGACGGATATTTAAGAAGTCCGGAAATTATAGAAGCCTTTAAAAATATTGACCGGGCTGATTTTATTTTAGACGAACACAAAGAAGAAGCTTATATCAACGCGCCGCTTTCGATAGGATTTGGCCAGACGATTTCCCAACCGCTTGTTGTCGCTTTTATGATGGAACTTTTAGAGCCGAAACCCGAAGAAAAAATTCTTGATGTGGGATGCGGAAGCGGTTGGACTTCGGCAATTTTATCTTACATTGCTTTAAAAGGATTAAATTTGGAATCATCGGAAAAAATTTCGCCGAAAATAATTGCCATTGAAAGAATTTCGGAATTAAAAGAAATGGCGGAGAAAAATATTAAGAAATATAATTTTATTGAAAAGGGGATAGTTAAAGTTATTTTAGGAGACGGAGCAAAGGGATATTCGAAGGAATCGCCGTTTGATAAAATAATCGCCGGCGCCGCCGCGAGAGAAGAGATCCCCGATACTTGGAAAAAACAATTGAAAATCGGCGGCAGAATAGTTTCGCCGGTCGACCAAAGCATTGTAGTAATAGATAAGACTGGAGAAGGGGAATATATTAAAAAAGAATATTTTGGATTCAGTTTCGTGCCGTTAATAGAGGGCTCTTGACTTAATTTTTTAACTTTCTTACAATATACGGATAAATCCGCAGAAAAGAGGCGTCCGCCAATAGGCGAATAAGACCTCTTGAGGATAACATTATGATTATTGCGGATTTAAGGTCCGTTTTTTTATATCTCAAAGCTTAAATTTTATGCTTACCAAAAAACAAAAATTAGAAAAAATTAAAGAAAGCGAAAAACTTTTGAAAGAAAACGCTCTTGTTATATTCACCGATTTTACCGGAGCTTCGGTCGGGGATTTAAAAATATTGCGAAAATCGATTTCTTCCGTTGAAGGGAAATTTAAAGTTTTTAAGAAAAGGCTTTTGAATATCGCTTTTAAAGAAAGCGGAATTGATTTTGACGTGGGGCAATTTGATTTGCAATTGGGAACCTTTTTCAGCAATAAAGATATTCCCGAATCCGCCTCAATAGTTTATAAATTTTTCAAAAGCGTTGAAAAAAAAGGCTTCAAGATTTTAGGAGCGTATGACATAAAAAATAAAAACTTTTTTGACGCGGAAACCGTTAAAAGAATAGGGCAGTTGCCATCAAGAGAAATTTTGCTTTCTCAATTAGTTGGTATGCTGGCCTCTCCGCTTAGAATGTTTTTACACGTATTAAACGAAAAAAATAAAATGGTCGAAAGTAAATCATAAAATACAATGGACAAATTTAAAGACATAATTGAAAAAATAGAAAAATTGACGGTTGTTGAGCTCTCCGAATTAATAAAAACTCTTGAAGAAAAATTCGGTGTTTCGGCCGCTATGCCGGTTGCTGCTGGAGCAATAGCCGGAGGAGCCGGAGCGGAAGAAGAAAAAACATCTTTTGATGTTATTCTTAAATCAGCCGGAGACCAAAAGATAAACGTTATTAAAATCGTTAAGGAAGTTACCGGAATAGGATTAAAAGAAGCCAAAGATTTGGTTGACGGCGCTCCAAAGCCGGTTAAGCAGGGAATGAAAAAAGAAGAAGCCGAAGAATTAAAGAAACGGCTGGTAGAAGTCGGAGCGGTTGTGGAAATACAATAAAGATTTGCTTTTGAGCTCACAAAATTGAGCTCTGGGTGTATAGCTCAATGGTAGAGCGCTTCGTTCACATCGAAGAGGTCGAAGGTTCGATACCTTCTACACCCACAGTATAAAGAGTGGGGGAAAAAGCCGGAAGCTCTATTCTTCCAGCGCCCACTAAATTATAAATTTAAAAGCCCGGTCCTTTCGGAACAACGGGCTTTGTTTTTATAAATATCCTTTTGCGCACTCATCTTTGTCGCTTTCGATAACGGCGATAATTTTTTCGGCCGTTTCAATAATCTTCTTGATGTTCGAAAACACCAAGGGGTTCACAAACACACCACTGGGCACCTCTACTGATTTCCCCTCGATTTTGACTGGGATGCCCGTAAAATAAGCAAGTTCTTGGACGTGCTTCCCAAGAACCGATAAATTTGTACGGAAGGGCCGTAATAAGTAGCCATTTTCATTCCGCCGTGGTGGCCACATTATCCCCATTACTCCCTTTCTTATGTAGGAAACAAGCAGGTCCGGTCGTTCCAATGACGGGACTTTAAATACACCACCTTCTATACTACCAGCTTTCATATGTTTCATATTAATCTCCTGTCAAATAGCGTTTATATATAATACAAATAAATTATTAAGTTGTCAAAGAGTTAAAATGCTTCTATAATTCAAAATATGTGGCGACCGGATTCTCCCGATAGAGTCAAATATTATCAAGAAGACATGGAATTGAAAGAAAGGGGGTTAGACGACACTCTTTATAGTTTAGAGAAGATTTGTTGTCCGGCGAATTCGCCGGAAAGTTGTATTAATATTGATGAGTTTGATGACGTTTATTCCAAAGAAGAAATTAAAAAAGACAAAGAACTTGTTGAAAAGTATAAATCTCAACAAGAACATGAAAGAGGAAGGGTCGGAATTTTTATGGAAAACATGATTACTTCTTCCGATAATCTTAAGCTTTTCGGAAATATGGATATTGCCGCCAAAAAAACGACTGACATTGATGATTACAAAAATCATATAGACGTTATAGCCGAAGTGAAACAGAATATAAATCTTGATTTGCCGGCAATCTCCAGATTTGGGATAGACGTGACGACGGCCGACAGACTCAAAGCGGAAGAGAAAATAAGAAAGATAGACGAAAATCTTAAAAAAGGAGAGCTTGGAATGATTAAATATTTTAAATCGGAATATACTTTAACCAAAAAGAGATTAAACAATGTCCCAATTTTTATTCTTAGAACTGATAGAGAAGATATATATTCTTTTTTAAGCCGGATTAAGCCGGCGATAAATGGCAAAAACATGAATATTTCAGACAAAGCTCTTTATAGAACGTCTTTTGACAAATTCGGCAAAATTCTCCACGAATCCCTTTATAAAGAATCATTAAGACAAGTAAGGGTTTTAACGGAATTATTAAAAGAAAAAGACGCAATAACGGAAGATGAAATAAATCAAATAAATAATTCACTGGAACAAAATAATTATAAAAATATATTTTATTTGTTGCATAAAAAAATAACAATTAACAAAAAAGGCGAGAACGAAAAATATTTACATATTCTTGAAGATTTTATTACTATTTTCGGAACGATAAAAAATTCCTTCTCTGTCAGATAAAAAAAGAGAATTTTTTAAAAGTTAATAATTTGTGGATAAATTAACATCCTAAGAATAAAAAATCCTTATTTAATAAGGGTTTTTTATTTTAGAGACATTTTTAAATATTTATTTGTATTATTGACTTAAAAATATAAGTGGGGCAGAATTAGATAAAAGTGGCGATTTGTGGATAAGTATGGGGATAAGTAGTCAAAGTGGTGGATAAACAAATATGTTCATTGGTGAATTCAAACACAATTTAGATTCAAAGGGAAGAATGGCCATTCCGGCTAAATTCAGGCAGAAATTAACCGGCGGAGCGATTATTACCCGCGGACTTGATAAGTGCCTTTTTCTTTTCACCGGCAAGGATTGGGAGACATTGGCTCAAAAATTGATTTCTTTGCCTTTGGCTCAAGCGAATTCAAGAGCTTTTTCCAGATTAATGCTGGCCGGCGCGACCGACGTTGAAATAGACAAGCAGGGAAGAATTTTAATACCGGATTATTTAAGAGAATACGCCGGCTTAAAAAAAGAAATTATTGTCGCCGGCTTATATAACAGAATAGAAATTTGGGACGAAAGCGATTGGAAGCAGTATAAGGCGAAAACAGAAGGAGAATCCGATGAAATAGCGGAAAAATTATCGGAGTTGGGAATATGAAATGAAGCATATACCGGTTCTTTTAAATGAATCAATAGGATTATTAGACCCGAAGCCTGGAGAATTTTTCATAGACGGAACGATTGACGGAGGAGGCCACGCAACCGAAATTTTTAAAAAGATTTTACCCGAAGGAAAATTATTAGGAATAGACCTTGATAAAAACTTTTTAGAAACAACGCGATTAAAAATTTCGACTGAATTGAAAATTAAGAATGGAGAATTAAGAAATAATTTAATTTTAATAAATGGCAATTACGCCAATTTACCGAAAATTTTAAAGAAGAACGAATTGCCGAAAGCCGACGGGTTGTTGCTTGATTTGGGGATGTCTTCCGAACAATTAGATTCGCCGGTTGGCGAATCGGGCAGGGGATTCAGTTTTTTAAGAGACGAACCGCTTATTATGCGCTACGCGCATAAAATTCAGAATTCCCCGAAGGAGAATAAATTTTCTACGGGGCAGGCAGAATTTAGAATTAAGAATTATTTAACGGCGGCTGAAGTAATTAACAGCTTCAGTGAAAAAGAGTTAGGGGACATTATTTGGAAATTCGGCGAAGAAAGATTTTCGAGAAAAATAGCAAAATCGATTGTTGAGGAAAGAAAAAAAGAAAGGATTTTAACCGTGTTTCAGTTGGTTGAAGCGATAAAAAAATCAGTTCCTAAGGGTTATCAGAACAGAAAAATTCATCCGGCGACAAAAACTTTCCAGGCCCTAAGGATATACGTAAACAACGAACTGGAAAATCTGGAAAATTTATTGAAGAATCTGGAAAAAATATTAAAAGACAACGGGCGGGCGACAATAATTTCATTTCATTCATTGGAAGACGGATTGGTTAAGAATTATTTCAGAAACATGGTTAAAAACAAAAAAGCGCGATATCTAAACAAGAAACCGATAGTTCCGGCGCGCGAAGAAATAATTTTAAATCCAAGAAGCAGGTCGGCGAAATTAAGAGCAATAATCATTAAATATGACAATAGTTCAGCCAAATAAAAATAATCATAAAATAAATCTGCTTATTTCGATTTTAATGGCGGTTATCGTAATGTCGGCGGTATGGGGAGTTTTTCTTTATAATCGTCTTGTTGATTTCCGCCATGAAATAAGCAATATGGAGAGGGGCGTTAAATTAGCGGAAGCAAGTAACGCGGAGCTTAAAAATAATTTATACAAATTAATCGATGCCCAGAATCTTGAAGCTATGGTTGACAAGGATTCTTTGATTTTGGATAAAAATCCGAAATACGTTTCCAAAAATTTCCTTGCCAATAATCAATAAACCCATATGAGGTGGAGAACGAATTTTCTAATAGTCTGTTTTTTTATTTTTTACTCCCTTCTTTTTTCTAAAATTTATAACATTCAGCTTAATAAAAGCGATTATTATTTAAATCGGGCCGAGTCTCAACAAAAAGCCATAGGTAGCCTTGAGCCGACAAGGGGAAATATTTATTTCAGCGATAAAAACGGCAATTCCTCTCTGGCGGCTTTTAATAAAGACTACGGAGTTATTTATGCCGTTCCCCAAGAAACTTTTGAAAACTATAAAGATATAGCCGGAAAACTTGAACCGATAATAAATCTTTCGATTGAAGAAATAGAAAACAAACTTAATAAAAAGAAAGACCTTTATGAATTATTGGTTGAAAAGGCGACAAGTGAACAGATGGAAAAAATAAAGAGTTTGGGCATTACGGGAATTTATACGGACATCAGGCCGTTTCGTTCTTATCCGTTTTCCGCCTTGGCCGCCCACCTTATCGGTTTTACGTCTTCGGCTCAAGAATCAGAAATTTTAAAATACGGAAATTCTTACATCGGCCGTTACGGTCTTGAAGCGAAATTAGATAAATCTTTAAGGGGTAAAAATGGATACGTGGAAAAAGGAAATTTTGTCAGTTCGGAAGCGGGAGAAAATATTTTTTTGACCCTTGATATAAATATTCAAACTCAAGCGGAAGAAATATTAAAAAAATTAATTGAGGAACATAAAGCGACGGGAGGAACAATATTGGTCGAAGAGCCTAAAACGGGGAAAATACTTGCTATGGCAAGCAATCCTAATTTTGACCCGAATAATTATTCAAAATACGACATTAAAAATTTTTTAAATCCGGCGGTTCAAGCCGTTTACGAACCCGGCTCCGTTTTTAAAGTAATTACTATGGCGGCGGGGATTGATTCCGGAAAAATTACTCCGGATACGACCTATGTTGATTCCGGCTCCGTCGTCTTAAACGAAAGGACGATTAAAAACTGGGATTTAAGAACCTACGGAAAACAAACAATGACAAATGTTTTAGAAAATTCCATAAACACCGGCGCGGTTTTTGCCCAAAGAAAAACGGGACCGGACATATTTTATAATTATCTGGTTAAATTCGGGTTTAATGATTTAAACGGGATATCTTTACCCGGAGAAGTGAAGGGAAACTTAAATAATCTTAGGGGGAACAAAGAGATTGATTTTGCGACGGCTTCTTTCGGTCAAGGAGTCGCCGTTACTCCGATTCAGCTTATGTCCGCGATTTCCGCCATAGCTAACAATGGAGTATTAATGAAACCGCTTATTTTAAAAGAAGAGGCTCCGCAAGTTATAAGAAGAGTTGTGTCTTCGGAAACCGCCAAAGCAGTGGCAAATATGATGATTTTAGCTGTCAATAAAAACAAACTGGCCGTTGTTGAAAATTACTCGGTTGCCGGAAAAACCGGAACCGCTTTTATTCCCGATTTCGGAAAAGGAAAATACACCGATGACGTAATAAATACTTATGTCGGTTTTATTAAGTCTGACTTCGCCATTCTTATAAAACTTGATAGGGCTTACGGTTCTCCGCTGGCCGGCCAAACCGTCGTGCCCGCCTTCAGAAATCTTGCCCAATTTATTTTAAATTACTACAATATAGCGCCGGATAAATTATGAAAAATTTTTTATTGGAGATTTTAAAAAGAACATTGGGATTTTTGGCAAAACTGACTCTTTGGCGATTCAAGCCGAAAGTCATCGCCATTACCGGCAGTGTCGGCAAGACTTCGGCCAAAGAAGCGATTTACGCGGTTTTAAAAAATTACAGAAAAACAAGAAAATCCGTTATGAATTTAAATAACGAACTCGGTCTGCCGATTTCCATAATAGGAGACTGGCCGGAAAGCGATTTAAAACTTGTAAGCAAAGATTTTCCGGCCGGAAGAAAAAAAGGAAAAAAATTTTTGTTTTGGCTTAGGGTAATTACGGCGGGATTTCTAAATATTATTATCGGAAGGAAAAAATCGTATCCGGAAATAATTATTTTGGAATACGGAGCTGATAGACCGGGGGACATAAAAAAATTAACAGATATCGCCAAGCCTAATGTCGGAGTGATTACTTTGGTCGGTGAAATACCGGTTCACGTGGAATTTTTCAGCGGGCCGGAAGCCGTGGCCAGAGAAAAGGCGAAACTTATAGAAGTTTTGTTTTCAAACGATTTCGCGGTTTTGAATTTTGATAACCCGATAGTTATGAATATGAAAGAAAAAACCAGAGCTAAAATCGTAACATTCGGTTTTAACGAGGGCGCCGACTTAAGAATAAGCAATTTGGAAAATTATTTTGACAACGGTTTACCGTCCGGAATTTCTTTCAAAATGGAATATGGCGGAAGCATTGTGCCGGTAAATATAAAAAATTCTTTCGGAAAATCTTCCGCTTACGCTTCGGCGGCGGCCGCTTGCGCCGGCTTAATTTTTGATTTAAATTTAGTGGAGATTTCAGAAGCTTTATCTCTTAATTATAAATCTTCGAAAGGAAGAATGAAGTTTTTAAAATTGAAAAATGGAGCGACTCTTATTGACGACAGTTATAACGCCTCGCCCGATTCAATGAAAGAATTAATAGAAACGGTTTCCGGCATTCCGGCAAAAAGAAAAATAGCCATTTTGGGAGATATGTTGGAATTGGGCGATTATTCGGAGGAGTCCCATAAAGAAGTCGGCAGATTGTCGGCGAATGTTTTTAATGTTCTGATTTGTATAGGGGAAAAATCGGTGATAGTCGCTTCATCGGCGAAAAGGACGGGATTTTCTTCCGATGCTCTTTATGTTTTTGAAAATGCCGATAAGGCAATTGGAATGATTAAGAGTATTATAGAAAAAGGAGACTTAATCGCGGTAAAAGGTTCTAGAGCGATCGGTTTGGATAAAACAGTAGAAGAGATAATAAAAGGATAATTTTAAAGCCGCTTTCGTCTAGTGGTTAGGACACGAGCTTCTCAAGTTCGGAACACGAGTTCGATTCTCGTAAGCGGTACCATCAGCGAACTAAAAGTTTTTGAAGAAGACAAGGAGTGGGCGTTGCGAAGCAACGCCCACGCTGTTTCGCCCGTTTTCGCCAAAGAATTCAAAGAATTTTGGGTTGCACCGCCTTCGGCGGTGCGCACTGTTTTTTCGCCAAGAAGTAGGTTCGAGCCAAAGATTTCTTTGGCTACGACCTTTTTTGCAAAAAGGTCGGTATCAAATGCAATTTTGTCCAATCCCTGTGCGACTTTTACCCAGTTTTGGAAAGGTTCGAGCCAA
>CAYIEP010000006.1:0-9878 GCA_964362515.1 uncultured Candidatus Saccharibacteria bacterium
TACTGCGGGGCTGGCCAAAAGCGGGCTTCATTCATTTTTAATTGGACTACTTTCATTTTATTTGGTAGTATAGAAATAGAGGTAATAATCATGCTTACTATAATACTACCAAAACTTTACTAATATGACAAGCGGAAAAACAATCAGTGAAAATATCAAGAGACACAGAGCTAAACTTGGCTTAACCCAAGATGATTTAGCGAAGAAAGCAGATATTAAATATACAACGCTTACAAAAGTCGAAAGCGGTGCTGTTAATAAGCCAAGCGTTCAAACCATGGCACAAATTGCCGAAGCTCTTGGTGTTTCAATAGAGGATTTAATAAAATGAGTTTAACCATATGAAATTAACGATACTTGGAAGTGGAACTTGCGTTCCTACAATAAAAAGAGGCTCGCCTGCAAACTATTTAGAAATCGGAAAAGTGAAAACTTTAGTGGATTGTGGTTCAGGAACATTGAGACAACTTATAAAAGCGAGATTAGATTATAAAAATATAGACATCGCTTTCTTCACGCATTTTCATTCCGACCACATTTTGGATTTGAACGCTTTTGTTCAAGCATTAAATTGGACGCCAGGATTTGATAGAAAAAAAGATTTAATTCTAGTTGGCCCCGTTGGTTTTAAAAAATTTTATGAATCGTATTTAAAACCTGTTTCTGGCGTACCACGACCAAACACCTATAAAATAAAGATTAAAGAAATTAAGAAAAAATTAGTTTTTGAAAATTTTACAGTAGAATGTGTGAAAACCATTCACAGCGATACGAGTATTGCATATAAATTTACAGAAAAAAATAAATCTTTGGTTATCTCTGGCGATTGTGATTATGATGATAAACTCGCGATTTTTTCTAACAATGTTGATGTACTTATGCTGGAATGTTCTTTTCCTGATACTATGAAAAGCGAGGGACATTTAATTTCTAGGGAATGTGGTTTAATTGCTCAGAAAGCAAAAGCTAAAAAATTAATACTTACCCATTTATATCCGACTTCTCCCGAAATAATCCGGTTGAACCAAACTAAGAAAATTTTCAAAAATACAATTCTTGCAGAAGATTTTATGAAAATTGAAGTTTGAAAAGAATTTGCCGCCAAAGAAAAACTTGAAATCGTCCTTTTCGCTCCGGTTCAAGACAAGGCGAGCGGAAAAAGGGGGTGTGGGGAATTCCGCCGCGCCGAACCAATCGGTCGCAAAATCAGTTCGGATTTTGTCCGAAAGACACTGCCAGTTAGGAAATAATTTATCCGCCCCGACTTTGCGGACAAAATAATGATATACTTATCTAAAATTTAAGAATAAAAACAAACCCATGTCTTATGATTTAGTAGTCAATCTTTTATTAATAGTAATCGGAATTTTTGTTCTTATCCGCTCCGGAATTTATATTGTAAAATCTCTCGTTGCCATAGCCCATTTTTTGAATGTTTCGGAATTCACGCTCTCTTTTATACTAATGGCTTTTGCCACCACGCTTCCGGAATTTGCCATAGGCGTTAATGCCGCCGTTAATAATCAACCGTTAATATCTTTGGGAAATATTTTAGGAGCCAATATATTGAATTTAAGCCTTACTTTGGGGCTTATAACTTTAATTGCGGGAAAATTAACGATTAAAAGCTATTCTTTGGCTCATCGAAGCTGGTTTAACTTCGCCCTGGGAATTTCTCCGATTCTTTTCGCGATTGACGGAGAAATTTCAAAAATAGACGGATTAGCGTTAATAATTCTTTTTTTTCTTCATATTTCAAGACTCTTTCACTTAAGAGAAATCTTTCATCATAAGAAAAATTTTTGGCTTTCATTGGTTAATAATTTCGGCCATCGGCCGGACGGATTGGGGATAAAATATTTTTTTAAAAATTTATTTATATTTATCGCCGGCGCCGGCCTTCTTCTTTTATCGGCTAATTTAGCGGTGAAAGGAGCGAAAGCAATATCTCTTGACCTTGGAGTTTCGGAAATAATTATCGGAATTTTTATCGTGGCCTTGGGCACGACTTTGCCGGAAATTGTTTTTGGGATTCGGGCGGCAATAAGCAAAAACAAAGAATTGTCTTTGGGAAATTTATTCGGCGCCACCGTTTTTAACTCAACGTGGATTTTGGGAGTAGTTTCTTTAATAAGCCCGATTAAAATTCAAATGTCTTTAAGTTTTTGGATTAGCGCGGCAACTATGATTCTGGTTTTATTTTTGGCGAATTTATTTTTAAGCACTCGGGGAGAAATTACCAAAAGAGAGGGGATAGGCTTAATATTAATTTATATATTATTCGTCGCTTTTCAGATTTTTACGATTAACCGATTTTAGGCTTAAAAATTTTAAGCGTTTTTATAAAAAAATAAATCTTTTCCCGCGAATTGAATTCAAGCAAATCAAACTTGCCTTCGAAAACCAGTCCGTCAGCTGACGGATTTCTCCAGCGGAAAAAATTTCTTTTCCCTCGGAAATTTTATATTTTAGGCTCTGGCGATAACAAGGGCTAAAATTTTTTTCGCCCCGGCGTTTTTTAAAATTCTCGCCGCTTCTTCAATCGTCGCTCCGGAAGTAAAAACATCGTCTAAAATAATTACATTCTTGTTTTTTATTTCCTCCGGATTTTCCAAAGAAAAACAGCCGGCGATGTTGATTTTTCTTTTTTCAATACCCTTCATTTCGACTTGGGGTTTATTATTTTTAATTCTTTTAAGATTTTCGGAAATTTCGAAACCGAACTTTTCTGAAATAATTTTCGCGAGCAGCTCCGACTGGTTAAAACCCCTTTTCCTTTCTTTAATTCTATGAAGAGGAATGGGAATAATTAAATATTTTGAATTTTTAATGTTCAAATAATTAATATAATTTATCATCAATCCTCCAAGGATATGAGATATGTCTTTTAAGCCTTTATATTTAAAATAATGGATAAGGTTTTGAATCGCCGGATTATCGTAATTGGCGGCAGGGCCCAATAAATAAGCCGATTGTTTATGGCAGATTTTTTTGTTTTCCGGCAGTCTTGCTTGACAAATTGGGCAAAAAAGCGTTTTATTTAATTCAATAAGAGCAAAGCATTTTTGGCAAATAAAGCCGGAAGATATATATTTTTCACAGCTAACGCATAAAGAAGGGAAAAATATTTCCAAAAGTGATTCTTTTATTTCGGTTATTTTTTCCGGCATAACTTTTTAATTATTTTAAGCCGGCAGGCGTTTAACTTCAATGGTTAATAAATTAGAAGAAAATTTTAAGAATCTTATTAAAAGCGGCAATCTCTTTCATGCCTATCTTTTTTTCGGCGGCGGAAATTTATCGGAAGCCAAAAGGGAAAAATTTAATTTCGCCGTGTCATTGGCGAATTTTATGGAAAATAAAGATTTTGCCATACCCCTAAAAAACCTTAACGAATTGTTAATTATCGGAATTGACGAAAAAAAATCGGTAGGAATTGAATCGGTCAGAAAAATAAAGAATTTTTTATATCAAAAACCGGTATTCTCGAATTATCGAACGGTGATTATAAAAGATTCGGAGAATTTAACCGTTGAGGCCCAGAACGCCATTTTAAAAATAGCGGAAGAGCCGCCGAAAAATTCTTTGATTATTTTTATTTCTCCTTCGGAAGAAATTATTCTTCCGGCTCTTTCTTCCCGTCTTCAAAAAATTCACTTTCCTTTTAAAAGAGATTTAGAATTTGAGAAAGTTGATAAAAAGGCGGATATAGATTATATAGTTGAAAACGATAAAATTGATGAATTTTTTGAATCATTAATTTTCGGCCTAATGAAAAATCCGATTAAAAATTTTAGAGAAATTAAAGAGGTCAATAAAACCGTTTCCTTAATCAAACAGTTCAATCTTAATAAAAGACTTCAATTAAGAGCATTAATGAGAATTATTAATCATGAATAGAGCGGCGGATTTAATAGTCATAATTTTAATATGGGGTTTTCTGATTTATCTTTTCGCGCCGGCGATTTCTTCGGGTTTGGGAGGCGGCGAGATTTATGAAAAAAACGGAGAGAAAAGCGGTCTTTTAGCCACCATTTCCGACAGTTTTTATTTCGGGCCGGCGGAACCGGAAACAATAAAAGAAATAATTATTTTGTCTTCCGACGAAAAAGATTTTAAAAACGCGGAAATAATTTTAAACGATAATATCGGAATTTTTTCCATCGAAGTTTTTCCGAAAAATCACCAGATTATCTTTGCTTCAACCGATTCAGGATTTTTAAAAAGCGAAGACGGCGGATTCAGTTGGCGGCCGTTTTACGATTTGGGAAATAAAATAGACTCTAAAACCAAGATTTATAAAACCGTTTTTAAAGAAGAAAAGAACGGAGTTTTATCTTTTATTGCCGCTTTTAAAAACGGCAAGGGATTTGTTTATAAGAGCGACGGCAATTTTTTCTTTCTTGAAAAAATTTTAGAACTTGACGCGGAAGCCGTTTATGATATGTCGGTTTTTGGGGACTACGTTTATATGGGTTTGTCTGACGGGAAGATTCTTCGCTATTCAATAAAAAACAATGATTTTCAGAGAATAAACGTTTTTTCTTCAGCGATATTCGACATAGAAGTCAAAGAGGGCGGAAATCTTATCTATTCGGTTTTAAATAACGGCAAATTTTTTTCAAGCAAAGACGGCGGCGTAACTTTTATTAACGGAAAAATAGACAAACTAACCGATTTTAAAGTGAGCCGATTTAATGATTTTGAAATATACGGCGGTACGGAAAAAGAATTGATAAAATCGTCTGACGCCGGATTAACCTGGGAAAAACTTAACCCCTTGCCGTCCCAAAAACCATTAATCTCCGCCATCACTTTGGGAAATAAAAAAGGAGAAATTTTCGCTTCCGTTATGAACAAGTTTTATAAAAGCGAAGACGACGGGTTAAGCTGGCAGATTTATCAGTTGCCGACAGACAAGGAAAAAGAAATTTTGCTAATAGTTTTAAACGATGATAAAATTATCGTTGGAATAAATAATTAGAAAATGGATTTTATAAAAGATATTGAATCAAAAACATTAGAGGCGGTAAAACATTTTAAAGAACAAATTTCTTCAATAAGAGGAGGCAGAGCCACCCCGAAATTAGTAGAAAACATAGATATTGATTATTATGGCCAGAAGCTTTTAATAAAACAGGCGGGGTCAATCAGCGCGCCGTCCCCAAAAGAAATAAATATATTGGTTTGGGATAACTCCACGGTGCCTTTGATAGTTAAAGCCGTGGAATCAGCGTTGAATATTAACGCAGTGGCAGAGGGAAATTTAATAAGAATTAATTTTCCGCCGTTATCGGAGGAAAGAAGAAAAGAATTTATAAAACTCGTGAAAAAAGAAGCGGAGGGAATAAGAATCAGGATAAGAGCGATAAGAGACGAAGCCAACAAAAAAATAAACCTTAATTTTGAAGAGAAGAAAATCAGCGAGGACGAAAAATTTAAAACCAAAGAGAAAATTCAAAAAATTACGGACGAAGCCAATAAAGAAATAGAAAATTGCCTTGAAAATAAAATAAAAGAGATAGAAGAACAATAAAAATGATTATAGGAATAATTTCAATAATAATATTTCTTTCGATTCTGATTTTCGTTCATGAGCTTGGCCATTTTTGGGCGGCCAAAAAATTCGGTCTTTTGGTTGAAGAATTCGGTTTCGGTTTGCCGCCGAAAATCTGGGGGAAAAAAATAGGAGAGACAACTTACACCATCAACGCCTTGCCTTTCGGCGGATTTGTAAAAATTTTAGGAGAGGACGGAGAAGACCAAAAAGCCAAAGAAAATATAGGGAGGTCATTCGGGGGTCTTAAAATTTGGAAAAGAACAATCATAATTTCAGCCGGCGTAATTATGAATTTTTTATTGGGCTGGATATTGGTGTCTTTGGTTTTATCAATCGGCGCGCCCAAGGCGATTTTAATAAATGAAGTTTTACCAAACAGTCCGGCATCGGGAGCGGGCCTTATAGAAGGAGACAAGATATTAAATTTTGAGAATATAAACGCGTTTGTCGCTTACATTGAGCAAAACAAAGGCAAGGAAATTGTTTTGAAAATAGAAAGAGGCGGAGAAGAAAAAAATTTAACCGTCGTTCCGCGAATTAATCCGTCGGAAGGCCAAGGCGCTTTGGGTATCGGGTTGGCCGAGACGGGCTTTGAAAAGAAAAATATATTTTTAAGCCTATGGGAAGGATTAAAAACCTCTTTGGAGATGGTATTTTTGATATTCAAAGCGATTTTTGTTTTAATAGGCAACGCTTTTTCAGGCAAGGCCAGCTTGCAGGATATTGCCGGTCCGGTCGGTATAGTTAAGGTGGCTAATCAAGCGGGGGGATTGGGGATTATCTATTTAATTCAGCTTTTAGCTCTTATTTCTTTAAATCTCGCGGTTGTAAACGCTCTTCCTTTCCCGGCTCTGGACGGCGGAAGATTATTGTTTTTATTATTAGAAAAAATAAAAGGATCGCCATTGCCTCAGAAATTTGAAAGATACGCCAACGGATTGGGAATGGCTTTATTGCTGTTTCTAATGATAGTGATTACAATTAAAGACATAGCTTCTTTCTAAAATATATAATTTAAAATTTTTAATTCTGATGTCCCAAAATTTTAAAAGAGAAGGTTTTACCTTAATGGAGCTTCTTATCTATGTGGCTATCACCGCCGTTGTCGGCGGAATTTTAAGCGGGGCACTTTTGATAATGACTCAAGTTCAAAATAAGGAATTTCCTTCCGCCGAGGTAACCGGCCAGTTGAATTTCGTGATGCAAAATATTCAGAGATTTGTCCGAGACTCTTCAAGTATAGAGCTTAATGCCGGCGTAACGGGTTCGGTTTTAAAACTTAGAATGAAAGATTTGGCGAAGGACCCGACTTGCGTTTCTTTGGTCGGCGGCGTTATAAAATTAGCCGAGGGTCCCGGTTCAAATCCCAATGATTGTTCCGCCACAACGTCAGATATTACCAGCAACAGGGTGATTGTTGATAATCTGGAATTCAAGAAATTTTCTCAATATCCCGGACATGATGTCGTTTCAATCGATATAATAATGACCTACAACGCGAATAATTCTCAAAGCCGAGTTCAAAGATCGTTAAAATCCGCCATTGCCAGGATTTCGGCCGCCACTTTTGATTCAAATCTTTTACCCGGAAGCGGAAGTTTTGAATTGGGACAAGCGGGTTCGCCATGGAGAAAAATATATTTAGCGGACGGTACGGCCGGAGAACCGTCTTATACGTTTGGCAGTAATAACACTTTGGGATTTTTCAAGACAGCGGCCAATTCATTGGGAATAACCAATGGCTTAGAAGTAACGAGTAATGGCTATCTACAATTCAGCAAAACTTCATCCGGCGCGCCGCCATCCGGCGATTGCGATTCGGACGGCGAAAGAGGAAGAATGATAATTGATACTACTAATAATCGTCTTTATGTTTGCAACGGTAGCGGCAGAGGGTGGGATTATATAGAACTTACAAACTAAATCTATATAAATGCTTCAATCGGAAATTTTCATTAAAACCAAAAAAGAGGCTCCCAAGGACGAAGAGTCAATTAACGCGAGTCTTCTTATTAAAGCCGGATTTATTGATAAATTAATGACGGGAGTTTACACGTTTTTGCCGTTGGGCTTGAAAGTTTTTAGAAATATCGAAAACGTCATAAAAAAAGAAATGGAAAATTTGGGAGCTTCGGAAATTTTAATGCCGGTTCTTCATCCGAAAAGCAATTGGGAAAAAACGGGAAGAATAAACACCTACGACACCCTTTTTAAATTTGAGAGTTTTTATTCAAAAAACGAATTGATTTTGGGACCAACCCACGAAGAAATAATTTCTCCGTTAATGGCGAAATTCGTTTCTTCTTACAAGGATTTGCCAAAATACGTTTTCCAAATTCAGAATAAATTCAGAGACGAAAAACGCGCTAAAGCGGGACTTTTAAGGGGAAGAGAATTTTTTATGAAAGATTTATACAGTTTTCACGAAAACGAAAGCGATCTTGATGATTATTACGAAAAAGTTAAAAAATCTTACATTAAAATTTTTAGAGCTTTCGGTTTGGGAGACAAAACTTATCTTACTTACGCTTCCGGCGGAACATTTTCAAAATATTCTCATGAATTTCAGACAACTTCTTCGGCGGGCGAAGACACAATCCATATCTGTGATAAATGCGGGATTGGGGTAAACAAAGAAATAATAGACGAACAGAATGTCTGTCCGGAATGCGGGAATAAAAATTTAAATTCGGAAAAAGCGATTGAGGTAGGAAACATATTCAAGCTGAAAACCACGTATTCAAAGCCGTTTGATTTGAAATACAAAGATAAAAACGGCAATGAAAAAGACGTGGTAATGGGCTGTTATGGAATGGGCATAAACAGACTGATGGGGACAATCGTTGAAATACACCATGACGAAAAAGGAATAATTTGGCCGGAAATCGCCGCTCCGTTTAAAGCGCACCTTATCGCGCTAAAAACTAAAGATTTAAAAATTAAAACGTTCGCGGATAAAATTTACGATAATTTACAGAAATCCGGAGTTGAAGTATTATACGACGATAGAGAAAATATCGGCGCCGGAGAAAAATTCAACGACGCCGATTTAATGGGAATACCATACAGGCTTGTTGTAAGCGAAAGAACGGGAAATAAAATAGAAATTAAAAAAAGAAAAGACAAAAATACTAAATTAATTTCGGAAAAAGAAATCATTAAAATTTTAAAAGGATAGAAAATTATGTCGATTTTTGATTATTTTATAAAAGACATCGGAATAGATTTGGGAACGGCCAATTCTTTGGTTTATGTTAAAGGGAAAGGGATAATCATAAATGAACCGTCAATAGCTTCGGTTAATAATAAAACCGGTCAAGTTTTGGCGATCGGCGACGATGCCAAAAAAATGGTTGGTCGGGCGCCCCATCATATTAATGTCATCAGGCCGCTTGTTAACGGCGTTATCTCCGATTTTGAAATGACAGAAGAAACGTTAAGGCATTTTTTTAAAAAAATAGGAGGGAGCGCCATTTTCAATTATTATCGGGCCGTAGTGGGGATTCCGACCAATCTCACCGAGGTTGAAAGAAAATCCGTTGAAGACGCCGTTATTTCGGCCGGAGCGGCAAAAGTTTATTTAATAGAAGAACCGTTGGCGGCGGCCTTGGGCGCGAGATTGCCGATTGATGAACCGACAGCGCATCTTATCGTTGATATCGGCGGAGGAACAACGGACATAGCCGTTATTTCAATGGGCGGGCTGGTAACGTCAAAAAGTTTAAAAATCGCCGGAGACAAACTGAACGATGATATTATCAGATTTATAAGAGATGAATTTAAGCTTGCGATAGGTGAACCGACGGCCGAAGAATTGAAAATAACAATAGGCTCGGCGATTCCAATAGAAGAAAAACTTGATTTGGTCGTAAGAGGAAGAGATTTAAGCTCGGGACTTCCGAGAGAAATAACGGTTAAAGGATTTCAAATAAGATCAGCGCTCGCAAAATCTCTTAAGGAAATAGTTGAGGCCATTAAAGAGACAATCGAGGCCGCCCCGCCGGAACTTGTCGGAGATATTTTAAAAAACGGAGTTTTTCTTTGCGGCGGAGGATCTCTTTTAAAAGGATTTGCTCAATTGATTGAAAAAGAAATAACCGTTAATGCTTCGATTCTTGATGACCCGCTGACTTGCGTCGTCAGGGGTTGCGGTCGGGCGGCGGAAAATATAAAAGAATATTCTCGATTTTTTATTTCTTCAATCGGACCGAGAGAGATAAACTTATGAAAATAATATTAAAAATATAAACCCATAAGAAGGATAGTATTAGAAAGATAAACCTACAAAAAGAATAATATTAGAAAAGTAAACCTACAA
>CAYIEP010000006.1:9978-16877 GCA_964362515.1 uncultured Candidatus Saccharibacteria bacterium
TAAACCTACAAAAAGAATAATATTAGAAAAGTAAACCTACAAGAAGGATAATATTAGAAAGATAAATTTATGAAAAAGGGGATAATAATAGGAATTACGATTTTTCTTTTATTTTTGACTTATCTCACGTCGTCTTTTATAAAAAAAGAAAAAGACTTCAATGAAAATATTCGTCTGAAACAGGAAAATCAAGATTTAATAGCCCAAATCCAAAAAATTAGATTATTCAAATCGGATAACAAAACAGCCAAAGTTTTTTCAACTTATCCGTTTAACACTAAAAACCAAATAGTTATAAGCGCCGGAAAAAAAAACGGAGCGGCGGAATTTTCTCAAGTTTTAATGGGCGAAAATATTTTAGTCGGGAGAATAATAAAAGTTTTTGATAATTACAGCGTTATTCAGACGATTTTTGACCATGATTTCAGGTCGCCGGTAAGAATCGGCAAGGAAGAGATAGACGGGCTTTTAGAAGGAGGAAACGAACCAAAAATAACTTTAATAGACAAAGAAAAAAATATAGAAATCGGGAGCGTTGTTTATTCGGCTGGCAAAGATTTTGATTACGGATTAAAAATCGGAGAAATTAAAGAAATAAAAAAAAGCTCGTTAGGGAGTTTCAATGAAGCCTCGATTAAAATTCCCTATAACGTAAACGAATTAAGAGAGGTAATGATTAAATAATTTTATGGCAAGATTTATTTACGCCGCTTTAATCATTGGGATAATATCTTTTTACCAATCATATTTCGGACTAAATATTTTCGGGATAAAAATTAATTTAGCTTTAGCCGGAATAATAGCGGCGTCTTTTTTCTTGAAAGATATTCCAGAAACGATTTTTTTAATAGCGCTTTCTTCTTTCGCGCTGAAATTTTCTCCTCAAGCGGAAGAAGGAATAATAATTTTCTCATCGGTTTTATTGGGGGCGGTTTTAATCAGAAAATTTCTTCCCTGGCACAACGCGATTAATAATGTTTTTCTCGTTTTTTTATCAACGCTGGCTTTTTATTTAATAGGAGCTTACAAACTTATTTTGTCCGCTGTATTTTTAAAAGAAGCTTTGTTAAATATTTTTGCCGGAATACTGATGTTTGCCCTATTCTCTTTTTTGTGGCAAATTAATAAGAAATAATTATGAAATTTTCATACCCGTTAATTAAGAAGCTCGCGAAAATCGCCAAAAGCAAAAAGGACATAATTGATAAATTGAATATTTACTCTTTTGAAGCGGAAGATTTAGGAGGGAATTCAATGGAAATATCCATTCCGGCAAATCGTTATTCGGACGCCGCTTCGCATTTGGGAGTGGCCAGAGAAATTTCCGCTATTTACGGCAAAAATTTCTCAATCAATAATGGACCCTCCGGGGATTCGCCTACGACGAAAACAAAATTCAGAATTCAAAATTCCGGCGTCAAGGCCCCCTTTAAAGTTTTTATTAAAGACAAAAATTTGTGCAGTCGTTATATCGGTCAATATTTTGAGAATATCAAAGTAGGCGATTCGCCGAAATTTATCAAGGATACGCTGATTGATTGCGGACTGCGGCCGATAAATAATGTGGTTGATATTATGAATTACGCGATGCTGGAAACTGGTCAGCCGCTCCACGCTTTTGACTACGACAAACTGGAAAATATTATTGTGCGGCGCGCAAAGAAAGGAGAAAAAATCACCACTTTAGACGGGCAGATTTACAATCTGGATAATAATGTTTTAGTAATAGCGGATAATAAAAATGTTTTGGCCATAGCCGGAATAAAAGGAGGGAAAATAGCGGAAATAGACAAAAACACCAAAAGAATAATTATTGAATCAGCCAATTTCAATAGTTTAAATATTTACAAAACTTCAAAGACGTTTAAAATCTTGAGCGACGCTTCCATTAGATTTTCTCATCAATTAAGTCCCGAGCTTGCCTATATGGGAATTTCAAGGGTTGGGTGGCTTTTAAAAAACGTAATCAACGCCAGACCGGGCGGGATTATAGATATTTATCCGAAAAAACAAGAAAGAAAACTAATAAAATTTGATATTAAAAGATTTAAAGATTTTATAGGAATAGAAATAAGTAAAGAAAAAGCGTTTTTTTATCTTTCGCTTTTGGGATTTAAGGCAACGGGGGAAGATTTTATTGAGGTTCCGGGCGTTAGAGCGGACATTGAGGGCTTTGAAGATATTTGCGAGGAAGCGGCAAGAATATATGGATACAATAATATTAAAGGAAAACCTCCTATTGTTCATATTATCCCAACGGGTTTTGAGGACAGCGTTGTCTTAAAAGATAAAACAAAAAAAGTTTTGACGGGGATGGGACTGACAGAAGTCTATAATTATTCTTTTATATCCGAAGCCGAAGCTCAAAAGCTGAAAAGTAAAGAATCGCTTTTAGAAATAGAAAATCCGATCGCCGAAGATAAAAAATATTTAAGACCAAACTTGCGTTTCGGCGTATCGGAAAATATTAAAAACAATCTCAGATTTTTCAACGAATTCGGAATTTTTGAAATAGGAAAAGTTTTTTCGGCGTCTAAAAATAAAAACATTTCAGAAAGAACAATGCTGGCGGCGGCTCTGGCTTCAAAAAACAAGGAAACCTTTTTCGAGCTTAAAGGGATTATTTCTTCTTTGTTTAAAAAAATCGGTCTTGTTGATTATTCTTTTGCCGTAGGCGGAAAAAATTTATTAAATATAAAATCGGAAAACAAAGAAATAGGCTATTTAATAAGTGAAAAAGAGCGGTCTTTGTGCGAAATAGATTTTGATAAACTGCTTAGTCTTATAATTGAAGAAAACGAGTACAGGCCGTTACTGAAATATCCTTCCATTATGCGCGATATTTCCGCGGTCGTTCCTCCGGGCGTATTAATAGAAGACATTATTAGAGTAATACAATACTCAAATAGAGAGATTATAAAAGACGTTGATTTAATAGATGAATATAAAAACAGCTTCACTTTTAGAATAATTTTTCAATCAGAAGAAAAAACTCTTAAAGACGAAGAAGTTAACGGAGAAATGGAAAAAATAAAAGATTCTCTTATCGGTCAATTTAAAGCCATAATTCGTTGAGATGGATTCTAAAGTTGTTCTTCGTAGTGGACCTTATCAATACTTCTAAAACTTACCCTTTCAGAATCAAATTTCAATCGAACCGTTCCAATCGGACCGTTTCTGTGTTTGGAAATTATTATTTCGGCGATATTTTGATCTTCCGTAAAGGAGTCGGTTCTTTCCCTTTCTCTGTCTTTTCTGTAAATAAACAAAACGACATCGGCTTCTTGTTCCAAAGAACCGGATTCTCTAAGGTCGGAGAGTCTCGGGATTTTTACCTCTCTTTGTTCAACCGCTCTTGAAAGCTGGGCCGCGGTCAGAATGGGAATTTTTAATTCTCTGGCAAGACTTTTTAATCCGCGGCTTACCTCGGTCATTGATTGAACCATATTTTCGGTAAACATTCGGGGCTGGATTAGCTGAATATAATCCACTATCAGCAATCCCAATCCGCGTTCAACTTGAAGGCGTCTGGCCATTGACCTTATTTGAATAATGTTCGGCGAGGGAGTGTCGTCTATAAAAATCGGAGCCTTGGCCAATCTATCCAACGCTTCTCTTATCATTTCAAATTCAATTTCTTCGGAAAGCCTTCCGGTTCTTAATTTCCATAAAGCGACCTGGGCTTCCGAGGCGATAAGCCTGTCAACTACTTGGTCTTTAGACATTTCAATGGAGAATATTCCGACAGGCACATTGTGTTTAACCGCCGCGTTTCTGGCGACATCAAGACAAAAAGAAGTTTTTCCCAAAGACGGTCTCGCGCCTAAAATTATCAGGTCGGAATTTTGAAGGCCGGACAATAGGTTATCAAGTTCGTCAAAGCCGGTGGATATTCCTCTTAGCCCCCTTTCTCCTTGATGGAGTTTTTCTATTCTTTCATAAGCCGATTTAAGTTCGTCTTTTACCGCCACGAAATTTTGAGGTCTTGATTTTTGGCTGATAGAAAATATTTTTTGTTCAATATCATCAAGCAGTCCTTCGGCGTCTTCAGAAACGTCAAAGGCTTTTTCCGTTATTTCCGATGAAGCGCTGATTAAATCTCTTAAAATTCTTTTTTCTCTTACTATTTTGGCGTAATAAGAGATATGAGTGGCGGTGGGAACGGAATTGATGAGTTCGGTAAGATAAGCCGAGCCACCGGCCTCTTTTAAAATGTTTCTTTCTTTAAGTTTGTTGGTAATGCTTAAAATATCAACCGGCTCGGATTTTTCAAAAAGTTCAATTACCGATTCAAATATTTTTGAATGATAAGGATTATAAAAATCGTCGGCGGTCAATAAATCGGCGACTTTTATGACGGCGTTTTTATCAAGCATTAAAGCCCCCAATACGGACTTTTCCGCTTCTATGTCTTGCGGCGGAAGTTTCGGATTCATTTTATTTTTGGACCACTTATGGTGTCTTCTACAATGTATCCTAACTTTTCTATTTTTTTTCTCAAGGCATCGGCCTTGATAAACTGTTTATTTCTTCTTAATATTTCTCTTTGCTGGGCCATTTTGCCGATTTTCCGCGGAATTTCAACGGGTTTTTCTTTTAATTTGAGGCCGAGAATTTCATCAAATTTATGAATAAGAAGCTGTTTTTCTTTTTGCTCAAGATTTTTATTTTTTAAAATTTCCCAAATGATTGATACGGCTTTCGGCGTATTTAGGTCGTTATTTACGGCGGATAGGAATTTTTCCTCGTATTTTAAATAATTTTGTTTTTTTCTTTTTGCCGGCGATTTTTCTTCGGCGTATAGTTTTTTTCTTATGTTATTTAAAGAATTCTCGGCAAAAGCCATTGAATTCCAAGTGAAATTCATTTTTGAACGGTAGTGGCCGGTTAGAACAAGGTATCTAAAAGCAACGGGGTCGACATTTTTATTTTCCAAGTCTTTTAAGGTGTAAGTATTTTTTAAAGACTTTGACATTTTGCGACCGTTAATAAGCAAGTGTTCGCCGTGAATCCAATAATTGGCGAATTTTTTATTTGAGGCCGCTTCTGATTGGGCGATTTCGTTTTCGTGATGGGGGAATATTAAATCAACGCCGCCGGCATGGATATCCAATTTTTCGCCTAAATACTTCATACTCATTGCCGAACATTCAATATGCCAGCCCGGTCGGCCCGGTCCCCAGGGCGATTGCCATAGCGGCTCATTTTTTTTGGCGGACTTCCACAATACGAAATCGGCCGCTTCTTTTTTATCGTATTCATCGGCAGTAATTCCGATACCCATTTTCAATGTTCTTTTTTTTAAATTAGAAAGTTTCCCGTAGTTTTTGAATTTGGAAATATTGAAATAAACGGATTTGTCTTTACCCTGATAAGCAAAGCCTTTTTTTATTAATTTTTTTATTAATTCAATACCGGCTTTTATATTGTCGGTTGCCCTGGGATAATATTCGGCTTTTTCGATATTCAGTTTTTTTAAATCTTCAAAGAATATTTTTTCGTAAAATTCGGCGATATCCTTCGGTTTTTTATTTTCTTCTTCGGCTCTCTTTATAATCTTGTCTTCTATATCGGTAATGTTCATTATTTGTCTTACTTTGTAGCCGTTGCGTTTCAAAGTTCGGCGCAAGACGTCTTCAAAAATATAAGTTCTTAAATTTCCCAGATGAGCTCTGTCGTAAACGGTCGGTCCGCAAGCGTAAAACTTAACCTCTTTATTATGAATAGGTTTTAAAACCTGTTTTTTCCCGGCAAGGGTGTTATAAATTTTTATCATTACCCTTTATTCTAAACCAAAGGTCGTTTATGTGGCAATCCGTGTTGACAATAAGTTATTTAATTTTATAATTTGGGAACAGGATATGACAGAAAAAGAAGAAAAAAACGAAAAAAGCGATTTTAATAATGAAGAATTGTTAAAATGCCGGAAAGAAAAAGATGAATATTTGGACGGCTGGAAAAGGGCCAAGGCGGAACTTATTAATTACAAAAAAGACGAATCAAAAAGATTTGAAATAATTATTAAATTATCAAATGAGAATATAATAAGAGAATCGATAAACGTATTGGATAGTTTTGACTTAGCCCTAATTGCCCTAGATAATGGAGGGGACGGCAAAACCCAAAAAGGATTATATCTTATACGAGCCCAACTGGAAGATGTTCTGAAAAAAAGCGGACTCGAGAGAATAATTATTTCAACGGGAGAAATTTTTGATCCGAACATTCACGAAGCGATAGCAAGCGTTGATTCCGATAAGCCGTCGGGAACAATAATAGAAGAAGTTGAAAGAGGATATTTATTAAACGGAAAACTAATCAGACCGGCTAGAGTGAAAGTGGCCAAATAAATTCAATGAAAATTAGAAATTAAAAATTTTATTCTATTATGTCAAAAATATTAGGCATAGATTTAGGAACGACAAATTCGGCAATAGCCGTTATTGAGGGCGGCGAACCAAAAGTTTTAGAAAATCACGAAGGGAATAGAACCACTCCTTCGGTTGTTGCCGTAAGCAAGTCCGGGGAAAGATTAGTCGGCATTTTAGCTAAGCGTCAGGCGGTTGTTAATCCGAAAAACACCATTTTTTCAGTAAAGCGTTTGATCGGAAGGAGCTTTAACGACTCCGAAGTTCAAAGAGACAAGGCTTGGTTTCCGTTTGATATTCAGAAATCATCCTCGGGAGGCGTTGAAATTAAAATGGGCGATAAGTGGCATAAACCCGAAGAAATTTCGGCTATGGTACTCGGTAAGTTGAAATCGGACGCCGAAGCGAAATTGGGAGAAAAAATAGAAGAGGCGGTAATTACCGTGCCGGCTTATTTTAATGATTCGCAAAGACAGGCGACTAAAAATGCCGGAGAAATTGCCGGGCTTAAAGTAAGAAGAATAATAAACG
>CAYIEP010000007.1:0-15246 GCA_964362515.1 uncultured Candidatus Saccharibacteria bacterium
CGCCTGCGCCGCGTCTTCAATTATATATAACCCCTTGCTATTTGCTATCTGCGTAATCTTTTTCATATTCGCCATTTGGCCGTAAAGATGAACCGGCATAATCGCTTTTGTTTTTTTAGTAATCGCTTTTTCTATTTTTGAAGCGTCAATATTATAAGTATTAGGATTGATGTCAACGAAAACCGGTTTGGCGCCGGTATTGGCGATAGTTTCAGCAGTAGCGAAAAAAGTAAAAGGAGTAGTTATTACTTCGTCGCCCTTACTAATTTCTAACGCCTTTAGAGATAAAAAAATAGCGTCCGTGCCGGAATTGACGCCAACGGAATATTTTGATTCGGTGAATTTTGAAATAGCCTTTTCAAAATTATCAACATTTTCGCCCAGAATAAAATTCCCGCCCTTAATTACGCTTATTATATTCTTATCTATCTGTTTTTTTATTAATTTATATTGATTCGTCAGGTCTATAAATTTCATATAAATCATAGTTTTAAAAGATAATGGTTTGTCGGGTGCAGCTGAAAGCCGACTTTTTTATAAAGTTCGTTTGCCGCCATCCGATGGCTTCCGCTGGTAAGTTCAACCATTTCTACGCCGTTTTCTTTCGCCCAACGAAGAAGGTCAAGCAGAATTTTCTTTCCGAGTCCTTGGCCGCGATATTTTTCGTCAACAATCATGTCTTCAATAACGGCTTGTTTTCGCAAAAGCGTTCGGCGAGGAAAAATCCACCCCATGCCGATTAATTTATTTCCGTCGTATTCTTTCGCCACATAACCGTCCAATACGGCCTGATAATAATTATATTCTTGAATCCGGGCGGACGAATCCAATTGCTTTACGAGCTCTTTCACTTCCGGAAAAGAAATAGAAAATTTATCATCCACAAACTCCATGATATTTTTATTAGAATCAAACGCCACCGTTTTTTTCACCGCGCGCGGTTCTTCCCAGCAATACGCCGTATTTTCATTATCAAGCCTTATGTCACCGGAAATTTCCACGAGAAACGCGTGAGAAATAATAGGAAAATCTTTATTATTCCAATAGGCGATTCCGGGAAATGTTTTAATAGGGGTTATACCGACAATGGAAACTCCAAGTTCCTCTTTTATTTCTCGGCAAATCGCGTCTTCCGGCGTTTCTCCTTCATTTATATATCCGCCGGGCAAATCCCAATCCCCCAAGAACGGTTCCTGATTCCGTTTTAATAAAAGAGTTTTTCCGTCGCGCATAATCACGGCGGTCGCGGTTCCTTTAAGATTTCTAAACGCGCAAGATTCACAATTCATATTTTCAGTAATCATTTTTTAATAAATATACGCGCCGGATTACCGACAACAATTTCATTATCCGGAACGTTTTTAGTGACCACGGCGCCAGCGCCGACGCGGGCGTTTTTACCGATAGTAATTCCCGGCAGAATTACGGCTCCGGCGCCGATTGAAGCGCCGGATTTAACAAAAGTTTCGGTCCAACCCTTTCCGCCGGAAGGAGGATACTTATCATTGGTGAAAGTAATTCGCGGCCCGATAAAAACATTATCTTCAATTGTTACGCCGTCGGGAATAAACGAAAAGGCTTGAATCTTGACGTTATTTCCAATTTTAACGTTTTTACCAATCCAAACATGAGAATGAATTTTACAATCCTCTCCGATAATCGCCTCGTCGGCGATGTTGGATAATTCTTCTTTATATACGACAGTATTATTGCCGATCATTGTATATTAATATAATTGAATTAAATCAGCGGTCAAGTTTTTTATAAGACTCAATTATTTTTTCTGTCAATTTTATTGACTTTACGGCCTCTTGGGGAGAAATTCCCAATCCGTTAATTATTTCCTGATAAACATAACGGTGAAGATTTTCTTTTTGAATCAAATCATAATTTTCACCGTTTATTTTAAAATATCTTTTTTGGTTTTCTTTGGATTCGTTGGCGCTGATTTCCCAATAGCAAATGTAATTTTTGCCTTTTATAACTCCTTTTCCGCGTCTTTCTTCTATGTTTTCGGTAATTATTTCTTCAGGTTCGCCGAAAAGATAAAGAACTAAATCAAAATAATGAATGCCGAGATTAAATAAGATGTTGCCGGATTTCCCCGAGTCTCCTTTCCATGTCTTAAAATAATCCTCGTCTCTGTGAACGCCGATATAAAGTTTTATTTCGTGATTTTTATTATTGTTTGATTCCGATTTTAATTTTTTAATATCCGGATGATGTCGCAACTGAAGAATCGTGAAAACATTTTTATATTCAAAAAGTTTTTCCGCGTCCCCGGATTTTATTGTCAACGGTTTTTCGCAAATGACTTTTTTACCGGCTTTTGCCGCTTCAAGCGTCATTTCAAAATGAAGATGATTGGGCGAGAGAATTACTATATAATCCGCTTCGGTATTTTTAATCATTTCTTTCCAAACATTCTCTCCATGGGTAATATCAATAATGTCTATTATCTCGCCTCCGATAAATTCTATGGCGTCTTTGTGTTTGGGCATTATCGCCCCGGTTCCGATAAGAGAAAACTTCATAATTTAGTAAAATACTTTTTTTGACTTTTTCTTTATGGCGTTTCTGGTATCAACAATAATTTTCGCCGATTTTTCCAGTTTTTTATAATCATAAATCGAGTGGTCGGTTAATATGACGACGCAATCGGCGTTTTTTATAAGGCCGTCGGTTAGTGTTTTTGATTTAAACTTACGATTATTTATTTTAATTAGGGGAATAAATGGATCGTTATAAATAACGTTGGCGCCTTTTCTTAATAAATCCCAAATAATCGGAATAGCGGCGGATTCTCTCGAGTCGTCTATGTCTTTTTTATAAGCAACGCCAAGAATCAGAATTTTTGAATTTCTTACGGATTTTTTACATTTATTCAGCGCCCAGATAATTTTAGTGACAACGTTGTGCGGCATCAATTCGTTGATTTCGCCGGCCAATTCAATAAAACGGGCGAAGAAATTATATTCTCGCGCTTTCCAGGAAAGATAAAACGGGTCGAGCGGGATACAATGTCCTCCCACCCCGGGTCCGGGATAAAAAGGCATAAAACCGTAAGGCTTTGTTTTGGCGGCTTCAATCACTTCCGCAAAATCAATACCCATTTTATCAGCGAGCATTTTTAATTCATTAACAAGCGAGATATTAACCAGTCGAAAAATATTTTCATAAATTTTACTCATCTCCGCTGTTTTAGGAGAAGAAACTTTATAAACGCTTTTAATAAAAGTCAGATAAAATTTTTCGGCCAGCTCGGTCGATTTTTTATTTATTCCGCCGACAACCTTGGGAATATCGGTGAATTTATATTGTTTGTTGCCCGGGTCGATTCTTTCCGGCGCGAAAGCCAAATAAAAATCTTTTCCGGCTTTCAAACCGCTTTTTTCTAAAATCGGTTTTAAGAGTTCTTCGGTTGTTCCGGGATAAGTAGTGCTTTCAAGAACAATAAGAGAGCCTTTTTTAAAATGTTTCGCTATATTTTCCGCCGCCGATTCAATCGCCGTCGTGTCGGGTGTTTTATTTTTAGTCAGAGGAGTGGAAACGGTAATGAGAATAACGTCGGATTTTTTAGTTACCGACCAGTCGGTTGTCGCTGAAAAATTTTTCAGCGATTCTTTCAGCTCTTTGTCCGGTATTTCGCTTATGTAGCTTTTGCCAAGGTTGATTTTTTTGACTCTTTCTTTGGAGATATCAATTCCAAAAACTTTCATTCCCGTCTTGGCGAGCGCGATTGCCGTCGGCAAACCGACGAATCCGAGTCCGATAACGGCAACATTGGTTTTTTTCATAATAAAAGCATTAAGCGATTAATAAGGCATAATAAAAAGAAAATTCTTTTAAGTCAATTTTAGAGTTTCTTTTATTTCGGTAATCAGTGTTTCTTTCATCAGCGTTAACGCGCCGAAATAGACCAGCGCGGCGACGGCGACTATAAGAAAAAAATTCACGTCGGACTGTTTTAATAAAAGAGCCGTTAAAGTCATTAGCGCCGACGCCGCCAAAATTTTTTTCAAATGAGGCATTACTGAAAAATTGTTTATTTTTTTTACTCGGCGCCATATCAGGCTGTTGCCTATAATTTGGGTTAGCACGGTCGCGGCCGCGGCTCCGGCGATGCCCCAAATCGGGATAAAAATTAAATTAAAAAAAACATTGCCCAAAGCGCCGGCAACCCAGAAATAAATTAACTCTTTTTGGCGGTTGTAAGCGAATAAGGAATTATTAATTATACTCATCGGGAAAGTGGTAATTATGGTAATGGCAAGAATTTTTAAAGCGATGGCCGCCGGCTGATATTCTTGGCCGTAAAGAATATTTATTATTTGGTCGGCGGTAATCAATATGCCGATAGTGAAAGGAATCGCCAAAAGAAATACCGCCTTGATTCCTTTTTCCATAACATTTCGGAACTTGATAATATCTTTACCGGCAAGTCGTGAAAATACCGGAAATAACGCCCCGGCTATTAGGCCGGAAAAGACATATAAAAAGAGTACCGGTTTTTGAGCGGCGGCGTAGAATCCGATTTCTCCCGCCGAACGAAACCAGCCAAGCATTACGGTGTCGGTATTAATCATCACCGCCCCAAGAATGCCGGCCAAGCCGAACGGCAAAGCGGAATTGATAATCGGTTTTATGAGATTTTTATCAAAATGCGCCGCGACGTTTTTTATATAAGAGCGGAGCAGGAAAGCGGTTGCCGCCAGCCCGATAAAACTGCCGAAGGCATAGGCGGCGGCAAGGCTCTCCACGGAAGTAATAAACCATAAGACCGCGATTCCGGCGACCGCGATGATGAATTGAGTAAGAATATTTAACGCCGCCTCCAGTTCCATTTTTTCCGTCGCTCTAAACATTGAAACGCTAAACGCTTTTAACGAGTCAAAGACTATTACTAAAGCAATCGTAAAAATAAGGATTTTTGAGACGGGAATATTGGATATGTAGGGAGTCGCCAAGACGATAATAAAAAAACTGATAATTATCAAAGGAATTTTTATAAAAAAAATCGTTGAGAAAAATTTCAGCCGGTCGGCAGGGGACTTCGCGGCTTCTCGCGTTAAAACACTGCTTAAGCCAGAATCGGAGAAAATTGTCAAAAGCGCGGCCAGACTGATGACGTAAGAAAAAGTTCCCCAACCGGCCGCCCCCAACGTTCTGGCGGCATAAATTATAACCCCCATTCTTATCAGTCGGCCGGCGGTTTCGCCGAAAAAAAGCCAAAAAGTATTTTTAAGAATAGTTTGACGGACGCTTTGATTTTCAAAAAGAAAGTTTTTTATTTTGCTAATTGTCATCATTATTGATTATCGCTTTCGCTTCCTTAAAAACGCTTTCCAATTTTTTGTAATCAAAGGCGCTTATTTTTTTTAAAACAAAATCTTCAGCCTTAGGCCTTTCCCCTTTTGTTGTTTTTCTTATGCCGATTCGCAATCGCCAGAAATTTTTTGTTTTAAGGCTTTTTATTATTGATTCTATTCCTTTATGACCGGCGCTCCCTCTGCCAAAAGATAATTTATATTTTCCGATTTCAATATCCGAGTCGTCTTGAGCTATCAGTAATTTTTCCGGATTTATTTTGTATTTATTCAGAATTGTTTTCACAAAATTTCCCGACTGGTTCATATAAACATCGCTTTTTAGCAGTTTGAAAATTGAAAATTGGAAATTGGAAATTGGAGGATTTTCGGCAAAAAAATCAACGGCCAAAAATCCGGCATTATGATAAGTTTTTTCATACTCTTTGTCGGGATTTCCCAAACCGACAATAATCTTAACCTTGATTTTCATTCTGTTTATTATAGAATAATTCTAATAGTTAGTATATTTATTTATGAAATCTTTTTTATATTCTCTTTGGGAAATAATTGAAGCGATATTGGTCGCGGTGATCGCGGTTTTTATTATCCGTTATTTTTTAATCCAGCCCTTTTTGGTGAGCGGCGCTTCAATGGAGCCGAATTTTTCCTCGGGCGATTATTTGCTTGTTGATGAAATCAGTTATCAATTCAGAGAGCCCCAAAGAGGAGAAGCCGTTGTTTTCAAATATCCGGGAGACCCGGGCATTTATTACATTAAAAGAGTGATAGGTCTGCCTAATGAAAAATTGACTTCAAAAGACGGAAAAGTTTTTATATTTAATGGCGCGAATCCCGACGGTTTTCCTCTTGATGAAAAATATTTACCGATAGGATTTAAAACATCAGACTTCAACGAAGTTGTTTTAAGCGGAAAGGAATACTTTGTTTTGGGCGATAACAGGAATTACAGCTTTGATTCCAGAAGTTGGGGCTCGCTTAAAAGAGATAATATTATAGGAATCGTAAGACTTAGATTGTGGCCCTTTAATAAGGTAATGGCCGTGGAAAAACCTAGCTATGAATATTAATAAATTATGATTTTTCATTACATCGCTTCGCGTTCGGATGGAAAAATAGTGGAAGAAAACATAGAGGCGGAAGGCTCGGCGGAAGTGTTGGAACACCTGATAAACAAAGGACTGAAGCCCATCTCTATAAAAATCATTAAAGGCGAAACCGGAATATTCGGCCGTTTAAATCTTCGTCAATCCATAACAATAAGCGATAAAGTATTCCTTACAAAATATCTCGCCCTTCTTTTAAAGGGCGGAACCGATATTTTGAAAGCCATTGATATTTTAGTGGCGGACATAGAAAAACCCGCGCTTAAGGCGATTCTTTTGGAAATGCGCTCAATGCTGATAAAAGGACAGCCGTTCTATGAAGTTTTCGCCAAACACAGCTTAAATTTTTCCCCTACTTTTATCAATTTAGTAAGAGCGGCGGAACTTTCCGGCAGACTAGGAGAAGTTTTTGAAGAACTTAGCGTTTCTTTGCAGAAAGAGTATGATTTCCGAAATAAAATCAAGGCGTTGCTAACCTACCCGATTATTCTTTTAACCGCTTCGTCCGTCGTCTTTTTGGGTTTATTGACGATTGTTTTGCCGAAAATTTCAAAAGTATTTGAAGGAGGATCGGTTGAACCGCCGCTTTTTTCCAGAATAGTTTTTTCTATAGGAAATTTTGTCGGTGACTATGTCTGGCTCATCCTCGGTTCTTTAACGGGTATTATAATTTTTAGCTGGTATTTTTTTTCAAAAACCGTTGTCGGCAGAAAAATTTTTTACAGAATTATGGTTCGAACGCCCGGTATCGGGAAAACCCTGAAAAAGATGGCGATTCAAAGATTCGCTTCTACTTTAAGCGACTTGCTTAAGGCGGGACTGCCGATTATTGAATCTCTGGAAATAACGGCCAGCGCGGTCGGTTCCGAAGAATTAAAAAATATTATTTTAATAATTTCAAGAGAAAAGATTAAAAAAGGAATGACGCTTTCCGAGGCCTTTCAGGGCGAAACAGTTTTCCCTCAAGTTATCGTCAATCTTATAGCGATTTCGGAAAAAACCGGCAATCTTGATACGATGTTAAAAACTTTGGCGATTTTCTATGAATCAGAAATAGAGGCTTCTCTTAAAAAATCCGTTTCTATATTGGAGCCTGTTATTATTTTGATTGTCGGTTTACTTGTGGCCTTTATCGCCATGGCCGTGATTATTCCGATTTATCAATTAGTCGGTCAATTCACTCAATAATTAATTATGAATAAAATAAATATAAAATTTGAAAAAATTTCTAAACGGGGTTTTACCATCTTTGAATTGCTTATAACCGTTTCTGTCGCGGTAATTATCGGCACAATAGGCCTTATTAGTTTTTCAAATGTAAGATTTTACCAAGACCTTAAACTAACGACGCAAGAAATGGCGGTTGTTTTGCGTAATGCTCAAGACAGAGCAATTTCTCAAGAATCCGGCAGTAGTTGGGGAGTTTACTTTCAAAATCCGTCATCTGGCGATAGTTTTTACGAATTATTTTCCGGCGCCAGCTACCCCGGAACCGCTGTTTCCAGGAATTTTTTAAAATCAAGAATAAAATTTGAAAATCCGCCGATTAACTCAAGTTTAACGGTTATCTTTTCCCCTATTAGCGGATTGCCAAATAGTCCGGCAACGATTAAAATATTTCTAAGCAGTGATTCGTCGGCTTCGAGCACCATCATTGTCGGCGGCAACGGCAAAATAGAATATTAATACTAATTATGAGAAAAATTTTTAATTTTATAAAAAACACAAACAAAGGGCAGTCTCTCGCGGAAATTATAATCGGGTTAGCTATTGCCGGAATTTTAATAGGCGTCGCTTCCAGCGCCACGTCTTTGTTTTTAAGACAGGGCTCTGATTTAAGAACAACCCAAGCGGCCGACTTATTAGTTCAGGAATACTTGGACGTTTTATCCGTTATTGCCGAGTCGGACTGGCATAAAATTTATTGTCCGCCGGACGGAACTTGTCCGGGCGTTCAAAAGGGGCAAAGTTCGCGATTTAATTTATCGTTCAACGGCCCGGTCTTCGCCATTGTAGGCGGTTCAACGTCCACAACAATTGATAACCGTTCTTTTACCCGTTATTTTTCCATTGAAAACGTTAATCGCGATTCTTGCGGTTTCGGCAATATTACCGATAACGTCGCCACGACTTGTTCAAACGAACAAGGAGCTTCTTATATTAAAGAAGACCCCTCAACCCAGAAGATTACCGTCGCGATTCAGTGGGAAGGCAATAAAAATTTTAATAAGGTTTTATATTTAACCAGGAAAAAAAATATAATTTCGACTCAAACTAACTGGAGCGGGGGGAATAATCAAACTGGCCCGGTAGATTATTTTAATGATAAATTTTTCAGTTCAAACAAAATAGATTCCGCCACTTCTGGCTCAATAACCATTGAGGATTTTTAAAGATATGAATTCAATGAGCAAAATAAAAATATTTTCAGTTTTATTATTTCTATTTTCCGCCGTCTATTTTTTAGGCCATGTTATTTATGCCGCCACCAATATTCATCCTCAAATAAAATGGGCGTGGAACGACGTAATTGGCTGGATAGATTTTAATTCCACGGACAACGTTAATGTTACTTCCAGCGAATTAATCGGATACGCGGATTCAAGCGTCGGTTATATTGCCTTAAATTGCAATTCTACGCCTAACGGCAATATCTGCGGGACCAGTAATTTTAAAGTTTCGCATAACGGCAACGGCTATCTTTCCGGCTGGGCCTGGAATGACTCTATCGGCTGGATAAGTTTTGACAGCGGAACATCGGGTTCTTCTTATACTTATCAAGTTACGTTTAATACCAGCAACGGTAAATTCAGCGGCTGGGCTTGGAACGATATAATCGGCTGGATAAGTTTCAGTTGCGATAATACCGGCGCCTGCCCAAGTTCTAATTATGAAGTCAAAACCAATTGGTCAACGCCTTCGGTGAGCGCGGAATTAATATCCAGCATTTTTGACACTAAAATTATCGGCGGCGTTTCCATAAACACCATAATGTGGCAGGGGAATCAGCCATTGGGAACGAGCGTCAAGTTTCAGATAACTTCTTCCAATAGCGAGAACGGGCCATGGGACTATAAAGGCCCGGACGGTTCTTCTTCCACTTACTACGCGACTTCGGTCAGTATTCCCATTAAGATAAATTTGAGTTATCATAATAATCATAGATACTTAAGATATAAAATAATCTTAGAATCCGATAGCGGTAGAACCGCGGCTCCGCGAGTCGATGATATTATAATTAATTGGAGTCCATAAAAATATTATGTCTAAACTAAATAAAATTTTATTAGTATTGGTTGTTGTTTTATTAATTGCCTTGGGCGTGGCTATTTATTGGCAAAAGTCGGGAGATAATAAACCCTATTGGGCTATTTATCTTAATACGGGCGATATCTATTTTGGAAAGGTCAATTATTTTCCGAAGTTTCATTTATCCGACGTATGGCTTCTTCAGAGAAATCCTCAAGACAGTCAAAACCCTTTCAGTATTTTAAAATTTGATGAGGTTGCTTGGGGCCCGCAAGACGCCATTTATGTCAACCCGGAAAATATAGTCTGGAAAGCTAAATTAAAAGAAGACAGCGAATTTTTGAAATCGCTTAAAAATCCGCCGGCGCCGCAATCGCAACCTCAATCTTCCCAACCCCCTTCCCAGCCTCAAATAAAGACTGATGGCGATAAAAATAATTAATAATAAAGCCGTCGCGGCTTTACCGATGATTCTTCTTATAGGCGGAATTATATTTGAAATAGGAATAGCCGGATTATTCATAAATTATTTTTCAGGCCAAAGTATTTTTGGGGCGAAAATGTCGGCCCAGGCGTTAGTTGTCGCTTATGGCGGCATAAACGATATTGTCTTAAAAATAATCAGAGACAAAAATTTTCCTTCAGGAAATTACGGTTTTTCCGCAAGCGGAGGCTCCGTTGAAATAAATGTCTGTAAAGATGTCTGCGTCGGAAGCGGGAAATATAAAATAACTTCTTTGGGAACGGCTTCTCAAAAAAAAAGGAAATTGGAAACGGTTTTAAACGTTGATTCTTTAACCGGCGAAGTTAAACAGGAATATCTAAAAGAAATCTCCTTATGAAAATTACGCGTTTTTTAAAATTTCTTTATCCCGCCCCGCCAATCGGCGGTTTGGAAATCGGAGAAATAAGCGCGCGCTTCATTCTTGTAAAAGGGAGCGAATTAACAGAGGCCTTTGTTGAATTGCCATTGGGCGTTATTGAAGAAGGCAGAATCAAAGACCATGAAGGCTTTAAGTCGGTTCTTTTAAAGCTTCATTCAATGATAAATCCGAATGAAAAAGAAAAAATTTACGCGGTGGTGAATATTCCCGAGAACAACGTTTATTTTCAAACATTTGATATTCCCGCGATAAACGATTTGGATTTGGAAGAGGCGGCGAAATTAAACCTTCAAACGATTTCCCCCATAGATTTTAAAGAAGCCAATTATGATTGGCAGATGATGAGCGGCGGCGAAAAAGATAATATGGAATTTTTAGGAGCCTTTATTCAAAACTCGTTAGTCAGCGAATACGCTCAATGTCTGGAAGAAACTAATTTCATCGTTGTCGCCGTTGAGACGCCGTCTTTGGCAATAAGCAGATTAATCAAGCGGGATAAATCAATTCAAGAAGCGGTTATCATCCGCACCAACATCAGCGGCTTAAGCTTTTCTTTTATAAAGAACGGCGATTTGTATTTCAACCATTTTGTAAATTGGCCAAACGATAAAGACAAAAAAATTCCAAGGCGGGAATTCAATGATTTAATAATAAGGGAAACCCAAAGAGTAATAAATTACATAGATAAGCGTTTTCCAGAAGCCGTTAAAAATTTTAAACTGATAAGTCTTTTTCTGGAAAATGAAATAATAAAAATTATTAAAGACAATTTTGATATTGACGTTCAGAAGTTGATTTTATTAAACGAGAAGGGATTATCTTTATATTGGCTTTCGGCTTACGGGTCGGCTCTAAGGGGATTAATTCCCCGATACGAGGATTCGATTATCAGCTTGATCAGGCCGGGCACGGAAACGGAATTTAAGCGTCAGCAAATCATTATTTTCGCGAAGATTTGGAGAAACATTATTTTCTCCGCCCTAACTTTTTTTGTCGCTGTTTTTATTCTTTTTGATTTGTTTGTCGTTAATGAGAATAATAAAATTAAAAATAGCGAATTTCTTGGCAAAATGAGCGACGCGGAATCCGAAGAATTAAAAAATATTCAAAAAGAGGCAATAATTTTCAATTCTAATATTAAGATTATTTCAGAAGCTAAGAGTAAAAAGTCTTCTAACGCGCCGCTGTTTGAAAAATTAAAAGAAACGGCCGGCCCGGAAATCGCCATGGAAAGAATATCTTTTCAAGGATTTGAAAAACCGATTTTAATCAACGCCGGCGCCTCGGGCGAAAACTCAATAATAGACTTCAAAAATAAACTAAAAGACGAACTTGGAGCGGAAGACATTAATTTGCCGCTTTCAAATATTTCCGCGCTTGACGGCAAACTTAACTTTTCCGTTACTTTTAAATTAAAAAAGCAAGAATGACAGATTTCAGAAAATTTGATAAAAAATGGCAAAAAATTTGGGAACAAGAAAGTATTTATAAGAATGAGCGGAAACTTAAAAAATTTTACGCGCTTGATATGTTCCCTTATCCCTCGGGCGAGGGGCTTCATGTAGGACATTCTCGCGGTTATATCGGAAGCGACATTATCGCTCGTTATAAAATAATGCGGGGCTATGGCGTTTTACACCCAATGGGCTGGGACGCTTTCGGTTTGCCGGCGGAAAACTTTGCCATAAAGAATAAAATACATCCGCGACTGGCGGTGGAAAAAAATATTAAGCGATTCAAAAAGCAGTTGGCAATGTTTGGATTTGTTTATGATTGGGACGGGGAAATTAACACCACCGACCCGAATTATTATAAATGGACGCAGTGGATTTTTTTGAAACTTTTTGAAAAGGGGCTTGCCTACGAATCATACGAACCGATTAATTGGTGTCCTTCGTGCCAAACGGGGCTTGCGAACGAGGATTTAGAAGGAAATCAGTGTGAGCGATGCGGAACGGTCGTGGAAAAAAAACCAATGCGTCAGTGGATGCTCAAAATTACCGACTACGCGGAGCGATTACTTTCGGATTTGGATGCGCTCAACTGGCCAGAATCTATTAAAGAGTCGCAACGCAATTGGATAGGGAGAAGCGAAGGGGCAGAGATTGTTTTTCCAATTGCTAGAAAATATAAATTTGTTTTGCTACACGGGTTTACGGGAAAGCAGACGGACCCAATATATCTTTGGTTGAAAAATAACCTAGAGGCAAAAGGTCATTCCGTTGTGATTCCACAACTTACTCAAACCGATTCACCAAGTGAAGAAGAACAAGTTTCAGACGCTCTATCTGCAACAACTTATGATGAGAATACAATCCTTTATGGTCACTCCCTTGGAGCTGTTGTAGCGATGAAGGTTGTTGAGAAATTGAATCGGAAAATCATGGGCTTAGTGTTAGCTGGCGGGTTTGTTGACCCCCGCTTCAAAGACCACGCGCGAAATTTTGAGAACAAATTTGACTGGAATTTTGACACTGAAAAAATTATAAGAAACTGCGGATTTATAAATGCCCTCCATGATGTGCACGACTTCGCAATTTCTGATGAGCAGGCAAAAAATCTTGAGCGAACGCTCGGTATCGTTGCAGAAAAAGTAGAAGCGCAAATGCCACATTTTGATGCACCGGAAGAGCCAGAGATTCTAAAAGCACTCGCGCCGTCTATAAAAGTTTTTACTACACGACCTGATACTCTGTTTGGCTGTACCTATTGCGTGCTTGCGCCGGAACACCCACTTCTTGAACATCTGAAAAATAATATTGAGAATTGGGATGAAGTTGTGCGATATATTGAACAAACAAAGAAGAAAAGTGACATTGAGCGCACAGCTGAAGGAAAAGAGAAAACAGGAGTTGAGTTGAAAGGAGTGAAAGCGGTTAACCCCGCGAATGGTGAAGATGTCCCCATCTTTATTGCCGACTACGTGCTTGCGCAGTATGGCACAGGGGCTATTATGGCCGTCCCCGCGCATGATGGACGAGACTGGGATTTCGCTAAAAAATATAATTTGCCGGTAAAAATTGTTATTTGCCCGAATTACCCGGCTCTTGTTTGCCCGGTCCTTAAATCAGCTTATATAAAAGAAGGCTTTTTGATTGATTCAGGGAAGTTTAATGGTCTTAAATCGGAAGAGGCAAATAAAAAAATAAGCGAGTGGATTATTAAAAATAAAAAAGGCTTTTTAAAAACAACGTACAAACTCCGTGATTGGGTATTTTCACGACAGCGATACTGGGGTGAGCCGATTCCCATTATCCACTGCGAAAAATGCGGCGTAGTGCCGGTGCCGGAGAAAGACCTGCCCGTTATATTGCCGGAAGTGAAAAATTATAAACCAACCGGAACCGGCGAGTCGCCCCTGGCCAATATAAAAAAATGGGTTAACGCAAAATGTCCCAAGTGCGGCGGCTCGGCAAAAAGAGAAACCAACACTATGCCTCAATGGGCGGGTTCTTCCTGGTATTATATCGCTTACTTAATTAAAAAAGGGAAAAAATATGAATGGAACAAGAAAAAATTGAAGGATTGGTTGCCCGTTGATTTATATGTCGGAGGCGTTGAACACGCTACGCGCCATCTTCTTTACGCCCGTTTTTGGCATAAATTTTTATATGATATCGGGGCGGTGTTTACTCCGGAACCGTTTCAGAGATTAGTCAATCAAGGACTTATTCTGGCCGAAGACGGCAGAAAAATGTCAAAGCGCTGGGGGAACGTCATTAATCCCGACGACTTAATAAAAGTTTACGGCGCCGACAGCCTCCGTTTATACGAAATGTTTATGGGCCCTTTTAATCAAAACATTGCTTGGAACGCGGACGGAATAAAAGGGATGCGCCGATTTATCGTAAGAATTTATAAATTAGCGGTTCGAAGAGGAAAAATAAAAAAAACGAACGGCAAAGATAGTTTAGAAAAATTAACGCATCAAACTATTAAAAAAGTTACCGAAGACATAGAAAATTTCCGTTTTAACACGGCGATTTCTTCTTTGATGATTTTATTCAATGAGATTGAAAAACAACCGCAATTGAAAATTGAAAATTGGAAATTGATAATTAAATTATTGACTCCATTTGCTCCGCATTTAACGGAAGAAATATGGAGAAATATTTTTAAAAACAAGAAATCCGTTCATTTGGAAAAGTGGCCGGAATACAACCCTAAACTTATAAAAGAAGAAAATTTTGAATTGGTAATTCAGGTAAACGGAAAAGTAAGGGACAAAATTTTCATTAAATCCGGAATTTCTCAAAAAGAAGCGGAAGATTTGGCGTTAAAAAGCCGAAAAATAATATCAATTATTTCCGGCAAGAAAATTTTAAAATCAATTTTTATTCCCGATAGACTGATAAATATTGTTGTATCTTAAGGCGCCGTTTTGATTTATTTATTTATTTTCTTTGCCGTTTTTTACAAGTTTGTTTATAATGAATAAAAATTTTATATGGTGGGCGTAGCTTAGCGGTCTAAAGCGTCTGGCTGTGGCCCAGAAGATCGGCGGTTCAAATCCGCTCGCCCACCCATTTAATACCCTGTAAAAGATGAGATACATCGATGACACCAAAGCAATTCTGATTTTGTAAAGAAAACCGTCTCGCAGTCCGTCAGCTGACGGAGGGCACGGTGTCCAGCAAGAAAAAAGATTTTTCTTCAATCCGCTCACGCCCGCCATTTTTA
>CAYIEP010000008.1:0-7470 GCA_964362515.1 uncultured Candidatus Saccharibacteria bacterium
AATGAGCTATAAACAGGTGGCGAGGTTGGCGGGCAGACCGAAAGGGTATAGGGCTGTGGGAAATATTTTGAATAAGAATTATAATTCAAAAATACCTTGCCATCGGGTAATTAGAGCTGACGGTAAGCCGGGAGATTATAATAGAGGCAGGAAAATGAAAATAGCTTTATTGAAAAAAGAAAATCCCGTAAAAAGGTCGAGTAATTTTAATTAAAAAAACAACATGACATTAAACATAAAAGCTTTTGCGATTGCCGGCGGCATAATTTCCGCCTTGTCCGCTTTTATTTTTCACATTTTTGTTTTGATGAGCGGAGGCAGTGTTGAGTTTTTAAAATTGATTATTGAATGGCATCCGGGCGCGACTTTGAGCTATGGAGGAGCGGTTATTCACGCGGTTTGGATGTTTGTTTACGGATTTATCGGTTTCGGAATTTTCGCCCAGTTATATAATAAACTTATTAAAAATTGACGGCGGTTCGGCGGGAAGTTTAAAAAAATATAAACCTTTACAAAAATAGGGAGTGAATTATAATAATATTAAATGTAAGATTTCCGAGCGTTGTTTACATTTTATCTCAGACAGATTTTACTTTTCAGAAACAGAATAATTTTATTCCAGCGATAAAATTTTCTTCCCCCTCGCCCTGTGGCTTCGCTTCGCCCTATTAGAAGCGTATCTTCTAACAGGGTTTCGCTCAGGCCAAGCCCACAGGGCTGCGGGATGTTCTGAAAAGCAAAATCTGTCTTCGGTCGTAAAAATGTAAACAACGCGGCGATTTCTTACATATTAAAGTATAAAATAAAAAATATGCCAAACGATAATTTGAAATTAAAAAATACGGCAGTCGCGGTTTTTCTCGGATTTTTAGCGGCGGTAATTATTTATTCTCTTCTTTGGGGGCCGGCCAAAAAATTTATGGATTCTTTTTTGCCGGCAAAAACATTTTCCGTTTCGGCCGAAGGGAAGACGGTTGTTTCTCCGGATATCGCCAATATTTCTTTCTCCGTTGTTTCCGAAGGAAAAAATCCGGAAATTATAGCGGAAGAAAATAATAGAAAAATTTCTTTGGCCATAGACCTTGTTAAGTCTCATGGAGTTGAAGAAAAAGACATAAAAACCACGCAGTATAATCTCAATCCTAAATACGAATACGACGAAAAAATAAAAAAGTCTTTTATCTCCGGTTATACTTTGACGCAAACTGTTTTAGCGAAAGTAAGAAATTTAGGCAAAGTTTCTAAAATTCTCGGCGGTTTGCCCGGTCTAGGCATAAATCAGATAGATTCAATATCTTTTGACATTGATGACCCGGAAAAATATTTAATTGAAGCCAGAAATCAGGCTTTTGACAAAGCAAAAGAAAAAGCTAAATCAATGGCGGAAAAAAACGGCGTCAGGCTTGGAAAAATAATAAACTTTGGCGAATATCAATCAGGGCCGGTTTATTATGGCTACGAATCTTTTAGTAAGGCGGGAGGATTGGACGCCGGAGCTTCTATCGCGGTTCCGACTATTCAGCCCGGCAGTCAGGAAGTTAAAATAAACATAAGCATCACTTACGAAATCAAGTAATTTTAGAGTATGAAAACAAAAGTTAAAAAGATAATCGCCACAGTTATCATAGTTTTAATCGGTTTAATGCTGATAATTTCCTTGAGTTTTGGATTTTAATGGAAAAAATCTTCATTACAACTTCTGACGGCGTAAAAATAGCGGCTAATCTTTATGAGGTTAAACCTCGCAGGGTTGAAGAGTGGTTAGTTTTAGTTCATATGATGCCGGCGACAAAAGAATCATGGGATTTTCTGGCTAAAAGTTTTCAAGCTATCGGATATGAAAGCATTGCCATTGATTTAAGGGGACACGGCGAATCAAGCGGCGGTCCCGGCGGTTTTAACGATTTTTCAGACACTGAACATAAAAAAAGCATTTTAGACATTGAAGCCGCGGTTGATTATTTAATTGAAAATAAAAATGTTTTACCGGATAGAATTTCTTTTATCGGCGCTTCAATCGGAGCTAACTTATCTCTTAAATATGTTTCTGAAAATAAAAATTTTAAAACCGCGGCGCTTTTATCGTCCGGCTTGAATTATCGAGGGATAGAAACTGAACAACTTGTCAAAAATTTAGCTTCCGGCCAGAGAATTTTATTTGTGTCGTCAAGAGACGATATTCGTTCCGGGGGCAATAATAACGCGGAAGAAAATCAAAAACTTTATGAATTAGCTCCGGAAGACGTTGAAAAGAAAATTCAAATTTATGAAACTGGAGGACATGGAACGGATATTTTGAAAAATCAACGGGATTTGTTAAACTTGATTATTGAATTCATCAAAGCCAATAAATAATATGCCGATTATTACGAAAAAAGATTATTTGCTTATCGTCGTCATCGGTTTATTATTCGGCTTATTATTGATTCCGGTTTTAAAAAACATAGAGTTTTCGTTTTTTGAAATTAATTTAAAAAACTCTTTATTGGTTGTTTTGCTTTTTACCGTGATCGCTCCGGTCGGATTATTTATTATCTCTTTAATCGGCCGATTTATTCCAATCGTTGTTCAGTTTGCCAAATTCGCGTCAATCGGCGGCTTAAATACTTTGTTGGATTTGGGCGTTTTGAATTTATTGATATTTTTCAGCGGATTCGCGGCTGGCTATTGGTATTCGCTTTTTAAGGCAGTTTCTTTCATTGTCGCCAATACAAACAGTTATTTTTGGAATAAATATTGGACATTCGGTTCTTCGGAATCGGCAAATGTCAAAGAATTCAGTCAGTTCTTGACAGTAAGCGCCGTCGGATTCGGATTTAATGTGGCGACGGCGGTTTTAGTGGTAAATTTAATCGGTCCGGTGGGCGGCATATCTTTAATTGTTTGGGCAAACATCGGCGCAATTAGCGCGACAATAATTTCTTTAATCTGGAATTTTATGGGTTATAAATTTTTTGTTTTTAAAAAATGATTTTATGATAGAAAAAAACGTCAAATTAAGCGCTTACAGCAATTATAAAATTGGCGGTCTCGCCCAAATTTTTTTTAAAGCCGAGAAATTGGAGGACCTTTTTCCGGCCGTAGATTTCGCGAAAAAGAAAAAAACAAAAGTTTTTATTCTTGGAGGCGGGACGAACGTGCTTTTTTCGGATGATAAATTTGACGGTGTGGTTATCAATCTGGGAATAAAGTTCATTGAAAAAGAAAACGACGTAATTAGAGTTGGCGCGGGAGTTTCAATAACCGAACTTTCCGATTTTTTTATTGAAAACAGTTTTTCCGGCCTTGAGTGGGCGGGCGGATTGCCCGGGACATTGGGAGGAGCGGTTTACGGAAACGCCGGAGCTTTTAAAGGAGAGATAAAAGATTTAGTTGAAGAAGTGGTGAGCCTGAATATTTCAGAAGACAAGCCGAAGATTATCAAAAGAAAAAAATCGGAATGTTTCTTTGATTATCGTTCAAGTATTTTTAAATCAAACAGAGGAAAAGAGATTATAGTGGAAATTTGTCTTAAGACGACAGGGGGAGACAAAAGCGCGATAAGGGCATTGGTGGAAGAAAAAATTAATTATAGAAACGCGAAACAGCCATTGGAATATCCGAATATAGGAAGCATTTTTAAAAATATCAATTTTGAGTTTTTGGAAGAAGAAAAAAAAATTATGTTTAAAAATGTCGTTAAAACAGATCCTTTCCCGGTTGTGCCGGTTGCTCATCTTATTTCCGAGGCGGGATTAAAGGGAGTTTCTTTCGGCGGAGCCATGATATCGCCGAAACATCCGAATTTTATCGTTAATGTTTCAAATGCCGCGTCTAACGACGTAAAAAATCTGATTAAATTGGCTAAAAACGAAGTAAGAACAAAATTTAATATTGATTTAGAGGAAGAAATAATTATTTTTTAATAAATTTTTGATTTTTAATATTTGATTTTTAATTTTGAGCGAAGTAAAAGTTATCCACAGTTGCATTTAATAATTATTTTATTTAAAATTATTAATAATGATTAAATTGAAACTTAACGAATGGTTGAATGGTCGGCAACTTAATCGTTAATAAAATTTACTGCCCGCTTGGTTTATAAAATTTTAAAAAAGCGAGCTAATAAAAAAATGGCGAAGAAAAAGGCCGCGAAGAAAAAGGCCGCAAAGAGAAAGAGATAAATTTGTATAATTGTCCCCCGCTAAGCGGGGGACAATTTTTGATTTTTTTAGAGCAAGCTATATAATTTTATTATGAAAATAGATATTAAATCGACCCATTTGGACCTTACGCCGGCAATTAAAGAATATATAGAATCTAAAATAGGGGCCTTAGATAAGTTTATTAAAAGATTTGAATCAAAAAGCGAAATAAAAGTTTTTATTGAAATAGCGCGAACCACCAGGCATCATCATAGCGGAAATGTTTTTTACGCGGAAGCGATTATTCCCGTCGGAAAAAAAATTTTAAGGGCGGAACATTCTTCCGAAGACATAAGACTATCAATAGACAGAACGAGAGATAAGCTTCAGCAGGAAATTAAAAAATATAAAGAAGTTAAAGAAACTTCAAATAGAAAAAAAAGCGCCAGAATAATTGAAAAATCTTAAAATGTTTTCCGGTCTTTTTAAAAATTTTTTTGGCGGAGAAGATTTCTCCGATATTATAAAAGCCATTAATTCTTTAGAAGATTCTTATAAAAATTTAAGCGACGAAGATTTAAAAAATAAGAGCAGTCAATTGAGAGAATCTTTAAAATCCGAAAAATCTCTTGATGAAATTCTGCCTGAAGCTTTCGCTCTTATAAGAGAAGCTTCAAAAAGAACTCTTGGGCAAAGGCACTTTGACGTCCAGTTAATCGGCGGAATAATTCTTCATAAAGGTAAAATCGCCGAAATGAAAACCGGAGAGGGAAAAACTCTTGCCGCGACCGCTCCGGCTTATCTTAACGCCCTTTCGGGGAAAGGCGTTCATGTGGTTACGGTCAATGATTATTTGGCGAAAAGAGATGTCGCCTGGATGGGAGAAATTTATAACGCCCTTGGTTTAACAATCGGATGTTTAACCCACGATTCGGCTTTTTTGTACGACCCATTTTATGATTCAGAAGACAAAGAACGCGATATTTTGGGAGGTTTTAAGGTTTTTCAGGAATTTTTGCGGCCGGTTTCAAGAAAAGAAGCTTATCTTGCCGATATTGTTTACGGAACAAATCATGAATTCGGCTTTGATTATTTAAGGGATAATCTTTCCTATGATTTAAGCCAGCAGGTTCAAAGAAAACATTATTACGCGATTATTGACGAAGTGGACAGTATTCTTATAGACGAAGCGAGAACGCCGTTAATAATTTCCGCCCCCGACGCGCAATCAAGCGAATATTATAAAGTTTTTTCTAAAATAGTCTCCCGACTTTCTGAAAACGAAGACTATTTAGTTGATGAAAAATTAAAAAGCGCGGCGATTACCGATACGGGAATAGACAAAGTCGAAAAATTGTTAAATATAAAAAATTTTTATGACGCGGAAAATCTGAAACTCGTCCATTATTTGGAAGAATCTTTAAGAGCAAAAGCGGTTTTTAAAAAAGATAAAAATTATGTGGTTAAAGAAGGGGAGATTATCATCGTTGATGAATTTACCGGAAGATTGATGCGCGGTAGAAGATATTCCGGCGGTCTTCATCAGGCGATTGAAGCGAAAGAAAGCGTTGAAGTTAAGCAGGAATCAAGAACTTTCGCCCAAATAACTCTTCAAAATTATTTCCGCCTATACGAAAAAATCGCCGGAATGACCGGTACGGCTCAAACATCGGCCGAAGAATTTCATAAAGTCTATAATTTGGAATCAGTGAACGTCCCGCCGAACAAGCCGAATATAAGAAATGACTTGCCGGATTTAATTTATAAAAATTTAAAAGTAAAATATTTGGCGGTTGTTGAGGAAATTAAAAATAGGCACAGAATCGGCCAACCGGTTTTAATAGGAACGGCTTCCATAGAACACAACGAAATATTGTCGTCTTTATTGAAACAATCGGGTATTCCTCATGAAATTTTAAACGCCAAGAATCATGAAAGAGAAGGAGCTATCATCGCTCAAACTGGAAAATTTGGAGCAATAACAGTTGCCACAAATATGGCCGGCAGGGGAGTTGATATAATCCTCGGGGGAAACCCCGAGGACCCCGAACAGCGCCGAAGGGTTTTAGAACTCGGCGGCCTTCATGTTATCGGAACCGAAAGGCACGAAGCGAGGAGAATTGATAATCAATTAAGAGGAAGAACCGGCAGGCAGGGCGATTCGGGAAGCTCCCAATTTTTCCTTTCTTTAGAAGATGATTTGCTAAGAATTTTCGGCGGGGAAAAAATAAAAAAGTTAATGGAAACTTTTAATTTGCCGGAAAACGAGCCGATTCAATCAAAATTTATTTCAAAAGTCGTTAATGAAGCCCAGAAAAAAGTCGAGGGTTTGAATTTTGATTCCCGAAAACACTTGCTTGAATACGACGATGTCTTAAATAAACAAAGAACAACCTTTTATAAAAAAAGACAGGAATTTTTAGAGCAAAAAATATCGCCGCAAGTTTTGGGAATGTTCGATGTTTTATGGATGAATCATTTAGAGCATATGGAAGCGTTAAGAGAATCTGTCGGTTTAAGGGCTTATGCCCAGAAAGAGCCGCTTATTGAATACAGAAGAGAAAGCCATATTCTTTTTAAGGAAATGATGAATAATTTTGACGCTTGGATTAAAGAATACGAAATACAAAACATGAAACGTGAAGCACCCGCCGATTCGGAATATAAGGGAGTAGAACCCGATAAAACGCTTCAAGCTTCAAGCTTCAAGTTTCAAGATAAAAAGGTCGGTCGCAACGACCCCTGCCCGTGCGGTAGCGGGAAGAAATATAAAAAGTGTCATGGTGTATAGAAAATCAATATGCATAGATTATTAGAGGAATCAAAAATAATAAAAGATCAAAGGACTATGGAGAAATAAAAATTGGAGGTAGTTATGCCCTTGATCTCATGTTGAGACCAGATATTGATATTTTGTCATCCAAGAGAGTAGTATGGAGAAAATTCAAACGATAGAATGTTATAATTTAGTCTATAAATATGGTTATTAAAATTGTAAAAGCTCCGATTAAAAAAGCGGAGTTAATGGAAATCGCCAGCAAGGAATTCGGCGATATTGTGAAAGCGGTAGTTGATGTTGAGCAAGAAATCATGGCTATCGGCGGAGAGCTTCACGCCGACGAAGAAGTTTTGCTGACGGAAAAATACGGCTCTAAGAGAGAGCATACTTGGGGCATTAATTTTTATCCTCAAAAATCAGATGCAGAATGGATAGAATTTGATTCTATGGTTAATATTAAACCGAGTCTGGGAAATCGTTCCAGAAACGTGAATAATCCGGAAATCAGAGAGAAAATAAAAGAAATAATTAAAAAATTAGTGATTGAGTGATATTGATTGACTATGA
>CAYIEP010000008.1:7570-14010 GCA_964362515.1 uncultured Candidatus Saccharibacteria bacterium
ATTGAGTGATATTGATTGACTATGATGAATTTTAAACACAAAGAAGAATTGCCGGCCGGTCGATGGCAAAAATTTTCGCTTATGGAGCAGTTGGGGAATATTGGCGGCGAAGTCTCCAGAGCTTTGAATTGGAAAGACAAAGACGAGAAAATTTTTTGGGGAGCGGTAGAGCGCGCGTTAGACCTTTTTGATTTAACACTGGAAGACCCTCGTTGGATTGGTCGCCGCTGGGAAATAGCAAGAGCCAGAGAGGTGTTTTGCGACACCGTTTACGACGGCAATCTTTATAAAAGCTCTCTTGAGGACCTTAAAAAATATTTTGACCAGTTTGCTTTTGCCGCAAGAAGCGGGCTATAAAAAAAGTATAAAAAGACGGCTATAAAACCAAAATGCGATAAATGTAAAAAGGAGCTTAAAGAGTTTGGGGCGATTTTGTTTAGCCCGCCAAAGAAAAATTATTGGAAGAGATTTAGGAATTTTATAAAAATGAGAATACCGAAGAGCTCGCCGATATTTTTGAGGTGCTGGACGCGATCACCGACCATAAAAAATTTGACAAAGAAGAAGTCCAGAAAATAAAAACAAAGAAAGCCGAAGAAAGAGGAAAATTTAAGGACAAAATTATTTTGGATGAGTCATGAGAATAAAAAAATACGAGAAACGACTTGAAATAATTCAACGAATTTTGTATAATATTTATAGAAAATAATAACAAATAAATATTGGGAGAGAATCAACAAACACACATAGGAGGCATCATGAAAGAATTGGTTGTCGCCTTACTTCTTTGGATTAGCGGAATGGATACGGGGTATAATCTTGAAACCATATCCGGCCGTTTAGACATTATAATAGTTTCCGAAAATAAATTGGAAGAAGTTTGCGGAGAATATTGCCAAAAAACCTCTCAATTAATAAAGAAAAACGGAGGAGGAAAAGAAAAACTTCATGCCGTTTATTCCGGAACCGAAAGAACGATTTATATTTCAGAGGGATTTGATATAGATAACAAGGAAGACCAGGGAATTTTGCTTCATGAATTGATGCATCATATCCAATTCATAAATAAGATAAGCGGAAAGAAATCTAATCCCAAGAAAATTTTTGAGTGTTTCTACACCCATGAATCAGAGGCCACGTATTACGAGACTTTGTGGCGCCATGAAAATGGAATGAATATTCGTGAACAGCTGGGAATGCTGGTCGTTTACACAAGGATGTGCGAAGGGAAGGCTTAGTAGCGCCATAACCCCGAAGAACGCAAAGGCAAAGCTCGACTTTGCCTTTTTAATTTGGTTGTTTTAAAGAGAATTTTCTTATATAATATATAAAAATTACCTGTTTTAAGGTTTTATTTTTTATCACATGGTCAACAAAGAAGAACAAAATAATAAGGTTTCCGGCTCTTATACGGCCGATGATATTTACGTTCTTGAGGGACTTGAACCGGTAAGAAAAAGGCCGGGAATGTATATCGGCTCAACAGGCATTGACGGGCTTCATCATTTGATTTGGGAGGTTTGCGATAATTCTTTAGATGAAGCCATGGCCGGACACGCCAAAAATATTAAAGTTGAACTTTTTGAAGAAAACAAAGTCGCCGTTACCGACGACGGCCGCGGAATTCCGGTTGATATTCATCATCAAACAAAAAAATCCGCCTTGGAAACGGTAATGTGCACGCTTCACGCCGGCGGAAAATTCGGCGGCGAATCTTATAAAGTTGCCGGCGGACTTCATGGAGTCGGTGTTTCCGTTGTTAACGCTTTGTCAAAATCTTTAAGAGTGGAAGTTTGCCGAGACGGCGAACTTTATTCCCAAGAATACAAGAAAGGAATTCCGCAATATAAAGTAAAAAAAGAAGGGAAATGCGGGAAAACCGGAACCAAGGTTATTTTTTCTCCGGACGAAGAAATATTTTCAAAAGTTGAATTTGACAGGAAAAAAGTTTTAGACCATCTTCGCCAACAGGCTTTTCTTACGAAAGGAGTAAATATTGAAATAATCGATTATCGCCAAAAAGAACATTTTTACAACGCTTTTTATTTTGAAGGCGGGCTCTTGGCTTTTATAAATTATCTTAACAGATTTAATCATCCGGTTCAGAAAGAACCTTTTTACGTTCACAAAGAATCTGAAAATATAGAAGTTGAAACGGCTTTTATTTTCAATCAGGAAATTGAAATGCAAGAATTAAGCTTTGCCAATAATATTTATACTCCTGACGGCGGAATGCATTTGACGGGATTTAGAACCGCCCTAACGAGAACATTAAATGATTACGCCAGAAATAGCGGTTATATCAAAGACGCGGAAGAAAATTTAACCGGAGACGACGTAAGAGAGGGCCTTTCGGTCATAGTTTCGGTTAAACTTAGGGAGCCTCAATTTGAGGGGCAAACAAAAGCCAGACTTGGAAATCCTCCGGCCAGAACAGCGGTTGATGCGGTTGTGTCGGAGATTTTGAAAGAATTTTTGGAGAAAAACGCTCCCGACGCCAGATCTATTATTGAAAAATGTATTTTAACGGCAAAGGCCAGAAAAGCCGCTAAGGCGGCCAAAGAAACCGTTCTAAGAAAAGGAGTTTTTGACGGAATGACTTTACCGGGGAAACTTGCCGATTGTTCAAATAGGGACCCGGAAGAATCGGAATTATTCATAGTGGAAGGCGATTCCGCAGGCGGCAGCGCGAAATCGGCCAGAGACCGAAAATTTCAGGCGATATTGCCGCTAAGAGGTAAAATTTTGAATGTTGAAAAATCAAGAATAGATAAAATGCTTTTGAATAAAGAAATAAGGGCGTTGGTCATGGCGATTGGCACGGCGATAGGCGATGAGTTTGATATTTCCAGAATAAGATATCATAAAGTGATAATCGCCACCGATGCCGACAGCGACGGCGCGCATATCAGAACGCTTTTGCTCACCCTTTTTTATCGTTATTTCGCTCCGATTATAGAAAATAATTATCTTTATATAGCTCAACCGCCTCTTTACAGAATCCAGTCGGGCAAAGAAGTAAAATACGCCTATAACGATATTGAAAAAGAAAAAATAATTAAAGAAATAACAAGCGGCGGGAAAAAAACGGAAAGCCAGATTAGTATTCAAAGATACAAAGGCTTGGGAGAAATGAACCCGGACCAGCTTTGGGAAACGACAATGGACCCGGAAAAAAGAATTTTAAAGCTTATTACCATTGAAGACGTCCAAGAAGCGGAAAGATTATTTGATATTTTGATGGGCGAAGTCATAGAGCCGAGAAAACATTTTATCCAAAGTCAGGCGACAATGGTCAAAAACCTTGACGTTTAGGCGAATAACGATTAAATTGAAGTCCAATGTTTCATAAATTAAAATCTTATTTTCAAGAAGCATATCAAGAATTAAAACGGGTCAATTGGCCGACTAGAAAGGAAACAATCAAACTGACAATTATTGTCATAAGCATTTCTTTGGCAGTCTCCGTTTTTTTGGGCGTTTTAGATTTATTATTCACATATATGCTTGAAAAATTTGTCATAAAATAATTAAAAATGAGCAAAGATATTCATCAATCAGAATCAGATAAAAAAGACGAGAGGCATTGGTACGCGGTTCATACTTATTCCGGTTATGAAGACGCGGTGTCTCGCTATTTGCGTCAAAGGGTTGATTCTTTAAGCATGAATGATAAAATCTTTGAGATTGTCGTTCCGAAAGAGAAAAAAGTCAAAATTAAGAATAATAAAAGAAAAATTTTTGAAGAAAAAATTTATCCGGGATATGTTTTGGTTAATATGATAATGGATGAAGATTCTTGGTATGTTGTAAGAAATACTCCGAGAGTAACCGGCTTTGTCGGGTCGGACGGCACCAAACCGACGCCGCTTTCAGAAGAAGAAATCAAAGAATTAATGAGCAGAATGAAGGGCGACGAGGTTAAATTCAAAATAGAATTTCGGGCCGGTGAATTGGTAAAGATAATAGACGGGCCGTTTAAAGAATGCGAAGGGAAGATTTCGGAAATTGACGACGAACACGGTAGATTAAAAATAATGGTACCGATTTTCGGCCGTGATACGGCGGTAGAACTTGATTCTTTACAAGTTCAAAAAATTTAATTTTTAAAATTATTATGCAACTCCATCAAATTAAACCGAAAAATAAATTAAAAAAAAGAAAAAGAATAGGAAGGGGAGGAAAAAGAGGAACTTATTCGGGGAAAGGAATGAAAGGGCAAAAATCAAGAGCGGGCCATAAAATCAGGCCGGCCGAGAGAGATTTAATCCAAAGACTTCCTAAATTAAGAGGGTTTAAGAATAAGTCCTTATTGTCCAAAACTTTGGCGATAAACTTGAAAGATATTGAGAAAAAAATAGACGGCGGACTCGTGAATAAAGAAGTTCTTATTAAAGCCGGTTTAATGAGAAAATCGGAGAAAAGAGTCAAAATTTTAGGTTCCGGAGACATTAAAAAATCTTTTCAGATAGAGAAAATAGAAGTGTCAAAAAGCGCCAAAGAAAAAATAGAGGCGGCCGGCGGGAAAGTCTTATAAACCGATGAATAAAATTCTTCAAATTTTTAAAATTAAAGATTTAAGAAACAAAATTTTAATTGTTTTATTTTTACTCATTTGTTTCAGGGCTTTGGCGGCTATTCCGACTCCGGGGATAGACTTACTAAAATTAAAAGAATTTTTGGGAGCCAATCAGCTTTTTGGATTCTTAAACCTATTTTCCGGCGGAACGCTCGCTAATCTTTCGGTCGTTATGCTTGGCGTCGCTCCTTACATCACCGCGACGATAATAATGCAGCTTTTAACGATGATTTTCCCGAAATTAAAAGCGATGTATTACGAAGAAGGCGCGATTGGCCGAGCGAAATTTAACAGATTTTCAAGATATTTGACGGTTCCCTTAGGAACGCTTCAGGCTTACGGATTTTTAAATCTTTTAATATCTCAAGGAGTTTTACCGCAATTTACGCCATTTGATATTATAAGAAACGTTATTTTGATAACTACCGGAACAATGATTCTTGTCTGGCTCGGGGAGCTAATAAGCGAACAAAAAATAGGAAACGGGATATCTTTGATAATTTTCGCCGGTATTGTGAGTAGTTTACCCGCCACCATTAGACAGGCAATCGCCACTTATGACCCGAGTATTCTTCCGACTTATATAACGTTTGCCATTCTCGCGATTGTGGTTATCGCCGGAGTCGTTTTTATTCAGGAAGGAGAAAGAAAAATACCGGTTGCTTACGCCAAAAGAGTAAGAGGAACGAAAATGTACGGAGGTTCTTCCAGTTATCTGCCGATAAAAGTGAATCAAGCCGGCGTTATTCCGATTATTTTCGCCATATCAATCCTTTTATTTCCGCAATTTTTCGCCCAAATCACCGCGGTATTTTCGCAGGGCCTTTCTTTAAAACTTAACGATTTGGTTAATCAATTTTTCAATAACCAATATCTTTACGCTTTGATGTATTTCATCTTGGTTGTCGTCTTTACTTATTTTTACACGGCCGTTACTTTTGACCCGAAAGAAATAGCGAAAAATCTTCAAAGAGCCGGCGGATTTATTATGGGGATAAGGCCCGGAGATTCAACTTCCGATTTTCTTTCTAAAATAATAAGCAGAATAACTTTGTCCGGAGCCGTATTTTTGGGGCTTATCGCGATTCTTCCCAATATCACTCAAATTTTTACCGGTATCGGAATTTTAACAATAGGCGGGACAGCGCTTCTTATCGTGGTTGCCGTCGTTTTGGATACGGCCAGACAGCTTAATTCCCAATTAATAATGAGGGAATACGAGGGCATAAGATGAAAAAATCCGTTTTATTGATTGCCGGAGCTTTATTATTAATTGTCTTTTATTTAATAATCTCCAAATCTTATCCGGTTCTTGTCGTAAATTCCGACACGGCGTCTTTTAAATTATTTAATAGAGAATTAAACGCCGCCATAAATTATTATCAAAAATTAAGCGAAAAATCCGATAACGCGGATATTTTTAAAGAATTATCAAAGGCGAAAAAAGAAATAGAAAGGGCGTTGTTGGATAAACTTATTGAAGACAGTCTGATTTATAAAGAACTCAAAATCCGTTTGAAAAATGAAGACCTGAAAAATATAGTTAACAAAAAAATAAAAGAAGCGATTGATAAATCCGATATTCAAAAAGGAGTGGAAATTCTTTACGGTTTGTCCGTCGACGATTTCAAAGAAACCGTTTTAAGACCGCAGGCGGAAAAAGAAATACTTGAATCAAGATTTTTTTTGGAAAATAAAAATTTTGACGAATGGCTTAAAAATGAAAAAGCGAGAGCCAAAATAATGATTTTTCTGCCGGGATTTTCTTGGAACGGAGAAAAAATTATTATTAACGAATAAAATTTTGCGGGTGTAGTACAGTGGCAGTACACGACCTTCCCAAGGTTGAAACGAGGGTTCG
>CAYIEP010000009.1:0-13727 GCA_964362515.1 uncultured Candidatus Saccharibacteria bacterium
AGAAGGGCAAATAGTTACTGTTGAAGCCAATCCTATAAACTAGACAATCAAGATGCCAAGGACAAGGGGCTGTGGATATGTTGATTAACTTAAAAAATCATAGAATGTTTAACCTATGACTCAAAACAAATACATCCAAATAATCATCGTTTTGATTTTTGTCATTCTCGGCATTTTTATTGTTACTAAATGGAATGTTCGCGTTCCGGAAACCGCGCCCGTCTGTTCCGATTGTAATGTCATTATCATCGGCGCCGACGCCCTACAAGCCGCGCATGTATCGCATCTGGGATATAAAAATGAGACAACGCCGACCATTGACGCTTTGGCAAAGAAAGGAACCAGTTTTAGTCAGGCGATATCACCTGCTCCATGGACGGTTCCCGCGTTCATGTCCATATTTACCGGTCTCTATCCTTCCGAGCACAAGGTGGTAAATAAATTCAGCGTCTTCACGAAAGAAAAACAAGTTATTTCTAATCTAAAAGAACTGTCGCCGAATGCGCAAACCCTTGCGGACATATTTAAAGCGAATGGATATGCCACGGCGGGATTTACCGGAGATGCCGGAGTGAGCGCGCAATTTGGCTACAACAAAGGATTTGACGTATACACAGACGAGAAAGCATTCGGTTCCATAGAAAATTCCTCCGCCCACGCGCTTCCATGGATTGAAAAAAATAAGGACAATAAGCTTTTTATCTTTCTCCACGGATATGACGACCACGGGCAATTTGATGTGCCGGAAAAGTATAAAGGCCGTTTTATGCCGGCAAATTACGCGGGTCCATATAAAGGAACGAAAGAAGAACAGCGTAATTTACGCGAAAAAGGGCTTTCGGATGGGAAAATCGACTTAACGCCTGACGATGTCGCATTTTGGCGCGGATGGTATGATTCAAAAATCAGAGATGCCGATGACCGTCTTGCGGGATTTCTTGAAGCATACGGACGGCTCGGAATTAAAAACAAAACGATTTTCGTGGTTGTCTCCGACCACGGCACGGAATTTTATGAGCACAAACGGTTTGACCACGGCTTTTCTCTTTATGATGAACTCGTCCGCGTGCCGCTTGTCTTTGTTGTGCCAGGTCTCTCCGGCAAAGGCATCATTTCCGACCAAGTAACAACGCTTGATGTTGCGCCGACACTCATTGATATTGTGGGCATCACACCGAGTGACCAGTATCGTTCTCAACTGCGCGGCAAAAGCGTTCTTTCATATCTAAAAACAGGCAAGGGAGAAGCGCGGGATGTTTTCATGGAAACCGATTATCGTGATTATACGCATAAGCGCGGCATACGAACGGCGGATGGATGGAAATATATTTTGACGATGGAAACGAGTAAAGGGGAACTGTATAACATAAAAGACGACCCTAAGGAGAATAACAATGTTATTGAACAATATCCGGAAATATCTTTGAAGCTCAAGCAAAAAGTTATGGACCACCTTGCCAACATGGGGCAAAACGTTTCAGGGCCGTGGAATATCGGTTGTACCCCCGTGTATGGAGACCAGTGCAAATAAGAATGAGAAAAAACACGTTTGTTCCGATTGTTGTTTTTGCGGTTCTTATCGCGCTTTTTGGCATCGGTTTTTTCGCGGTGATTAAAAAGAAACCGAAACCTATTCTATGCGCCGACTGCAACGTCATTTTGCTTTCGGTTGACAGCTTGCGCGCCGACCATATTGGCACTTTTGGCTATAAGCGGGACACGACTCCAAATTTTGACGCATTTTCCCGAGAAGGCGCGTTATTTTTGAATTATTTTTCAACATCGTTTCTCACGCCGGTTTCGGAAATGTCCGTTCATACGGGCCTGTATCCCACATCTCATGGAGTAACGAATTTTGAGACCGTTCTTCCGAAAAACAGAACAACCATTGCCGAGTATTTGAAAACCAAAAACTACGAGACATCCGCGATTTCTTCATCGCCCGAGTTTGAGATTAACCCCGCGCTCAAAAAAAGTTTTTCTCGTGGCTTTGACAGATACAGATACTTCATTGATGCATCCGGTAAGCACAGGCAATTTTTTCCCGGAGAGATGAGTTCTGAACTTGATACATTGGCCGATAAAAAATTTTTCTTGTGGCTGGCGGTGGGGGGAGTACACTGGCCGTACGGAGACGGCTTTCAAAATATATACGCCGACAAGGACTATAACGGTTTTTTTAAAAACAGGAGCCTGGATTGGACTACTTTTCAGAACATATACAAAGGGATGGAATATATAAGCGGTAGAGGACTTCCTATTTATAATCACGACGTTCAATACGTTATTGATAATTACGATAATGGCGTGCGGGCGTTTGATGATTTTTTAGGTCAATTAATTGACGAATTAAAACGTAGAAATTTACTTGAAAAAACTATCGTGGTCATAGAATCCGAACACGGGGAAGGACTTCATGAACCCGGTTACTTTGCCCACTACGACGTATTGGATAACCAAGTTCATGTTCCGCTTCTTATTTTCAGCCCGTCGTTTGAGAGCGGAAAAAGAATTTCATCGTTATCCAGTTCGGTTGACGTGTTTCCGACAATTATTGAATTGCTTGGCGGTACTGCCCCCGACCCGGTTCAAGGGAAGAGTTTGGCTCCAATTATCGGCGGCAAAGAAAAAGACGGTATTCGTCAAGAAGTATTTATAGAACGCAACCCCCTTTGGGAGGAAGCGGCGCCGGAGGTAATGTTTCCGTTGAAAATACTCGGGATAAACGTCGTAAGCGAGGGATATAAAGATATTGCGATAAGAACCCCGGAATGGAAATATATTCTACGGCTTTCCAAAAAAAGAGTGGAAGAAATATCGTGGTGGCAGGCGCTCACCGGACAACTCGTGAACATCCCCGAGGACGAATTGTATAATCTTATTGACGACCCGATGGAGACGCAAAATGTCGCGGACCGGTATCCCGAAGAAAGGAGAATGTTGCGTAAAAAGCTTGAAGACTGGTACACGGAGATTTCCAGAAACGCGCCGGAAAATGTGGAGATTGAACAAAAAATACAACCGTATTTTTAAACGGCACTTGCCAAATAAAAATCAATACTATAGAATACAAAACAATTCACCCCCTTTTAATTTTTATATAAATAGATAAAGTCCTTTTAGCGCCTAATGCCGATGTGGTGAAATTGGCAAACACGCACGGTTCAGGGCCGTGTGCCGCAAGGTTTGCGGGTTCAAATCCCGCCATCGGCACCAAATTACAGTGGCTCAAGCCTATTAAAAGGCATAATGTTATTAAATAAATAAAAAATGATAAAAAGAAAAGTTCCTATCTTAACCACCGTAACAAAACCGAAAACAAAAAACGCGGTTTATTTTACCGCCTTGGGCGGCCTAGAAGAAATCGGCCGCAATTGCGCGTATTTTGAGCATCAAGACGAAATTGTCATCGTAGATATGGGCATTCAATTTCCCGAAGAAGAAACTCCGGGAATTGATTATATTATTCCAAATATTTCTTCGTTGGTGCCCAAAAAGAAAAATATCCACGGCATCGTTCTTACGCACGGACATTATGACCACATTCACGCGCTTCCTTACGTGATTGAAAAGTTAGGGAATCCGATAATCTATTGCGTCGAAATTACGAAACGACTTATTGAAAAACGATTCCAAGAATTTCCTAATCTTCCCACCCCCCGATTTCACGTAGTTACCGACGGGGACCGCGTCAAACTTTCTCCTCACTTCACCGCGGAATTTTTTTATGTAGACCATACTATTCCCGACGCGGTTGGTTTTATATTAGAAACCCCGGTAGGAAAAATGGTCCATTTCGGGGATTTTCGAATTGAATACGACCGCGATGGGAATACTAAAAATACGGCGATGTATGAACGGCTTGGTTCTATGGATATTCATACGGCTTTTATTGACGCCACTAACGCGGATTTTCATGGCCACTCGATTTCAGAAGAAATCGTGGCAGACGAACTTGAAAAACTCATCAAGAGCGCGAATGGCCGTCTTATTATCACTACTTTCGCGTCCCTCTTGACTCGAATCGCCGAAATTATTCGAATTGCCGAACGGCTTGAAAAAAAAATCGCGTTGAACGGCCGCAGTATGAAAACTAACGTGTCAATCGCGCAGAATCTTGGATTTATCAAGATTAGAAAAGGAACACTGGTCGCCATTGAAGAAATTCATAAATATCCGGACAACCAAATTCTCATTCTTTCTACGGGCGGGCAAGGCGAGCCGAATGCCGGCCTCACTCGTATGGCGCAAGGCGAACATCGGCATGTGCATTTCAAAAAAAGCGATACGGTGATTTTTTCTTCTTCCGTGGTTCCGGGCAATGAACGAAGCGTGCAAATACTCCAAGACAACATCTCTCGACAAGTAGATGAAACGTACAACTCTAAACTGTTAGATATTCATTCGGGAGGCCACGCTTGGCACGATGATATTGAAATGGTTATCAAGTGGGCGAAACCGCGTTTTGTGGTGCCCATACACGCCTACTACTTTAAACTTAAAGCCTGCGTTAAAATCGCGCATAAAGTAGGCATACCAAAAGAAAATACGATTATTCTTGATAATGGCCAAGTCGCCGAACTCACCAAAGACGGTTTCACCGCGACAAAAGAATTCGTACCCACTAATTATGTTATGGTAGACGGACTCGGCATCGGCGATGTAGAAGAAGTAGTGCTCCGCGACCGGTTGATGCTCGCGGAAGAGGGTATGATTGTGATTATCGCCACTTTGGACCGCCGCACCGGCCAATTTCTTAAAAATCCAGACATTATTTCCCGCGGTTTTATTTATCTTCGCGAGAATAAAGAATTTATTGAGGAATTAAGAAAACGTATTAAAGGTCTTGTCGGTAGAATTCCCAGACACCAACAGATTGACCCGGATTACCTTAAAGCTTTAATTCGCGACCAAGTCGGTTTATTTTTGTATAACAAAACCAAAAGAAGGCCGATGGTGTTGCCGGTTGTCATTGAAATCTAAGATTTTATGAGCGAATTTTCTAAAATCACGCTTGATAACGGATTAAGAATAATTTTATCTCCCCAATCGCAAAGTTTGGCGATAACGGCCTTGGTTTTGGTTGAGGCGGGTTCAAAATATGAAACAAAAAATATCAACGGCATATCTCATTTTTTGGAGCATATGTGTTTTAAGGGAACGAAAAAAAGGCCCAAAGCGATTGATATTGCCGGCGAGCTTGACGGCATGGGAGCGATTTATAACGCTTTTACCGGTCATGAATATACCGGCTATTTTATCAAATCGCGGCCGGATTATTCGGAAAAAATTTTGGATATTTTATCGGACATTTATATTAATCAGGTTTTTGAACAAAAAGAAATAGACAAAGAAAGAGGGGTAATAATAGAAGAAATAAATATGTATGAGGATTTGCCGATGCGAAAAGTTCAGGAATTGTTCACGGAGCTTCTTTACGGCGACCAGCCGGCCGGTTGGAACATTGCCGGAAGAAAAGAGGTGATAAAAAGTTTAATGGCTCAAGACTTTATTTCTTACAGAAGCGGCCATTATTTGGCGAACGCCACAATAGTGGTAGTCGCCGGAAATTTTAACGAAGAAAAAATGGCCAGCGACATAAAAAAATATTTTTCCGGAATTCCCGAAAAAGAAAAAATCTCAAAAATTAAAACAACCGAAAGCCAAGAAAAACCCTCCTTTATCGTTAGAAATAAAGAAACCGACCAGACTCATTTGGTTGTCGGGGTGAGAGCTTTTGATATATTCGATAAAAGGAAATATGTCCTGGATGTGCTGTCGGATATTTTGGGCGGTGGAATGAGCTCAAGGTTATTTCAGAAAATTCGGGACGAATTAGGCGCGGCTTATTACGTGAGAGCCGGCGCCGATTTATATACGGACCACGGTTATTTGGCGGTATCGGCCGGAATAAACCACAATAAAATAAAAGTTGTTATAGGCGCGATAATCGAAGAATTCAAGAATTTAGCGGAAAAAGAAGTTCCCGCCGAAGAATTAGAAAAATCCAAACAGCATTTAATAGGCAATTTGGTTTTAGATTTGGAAACATCGGACCAATGGGCCAATTTTTACGGAGCGCAAGAAGTTTTAACGAAAAAGACAATAACGCCGGAAGAACTTATTGAGAAAATTCAAAAAGTAAGCCAAAGCGACATAAAAAAACTGTCAGAAACTCTTTTTAAAAATGAAAAATTGAATTTGGCGGTAATTGGACCGTTTAAAGACGGTTTTGAAATAGGGGAGGTTTTAAAATTATAGTTTTGTATTATAATTAAAATATGGAAAAGAATATTTGGGAAATAAGCTGGGGCTCTTTATGGAAAATATTTTTTATGCTCATTCTTGTTTTTGCCTTGTTTTTGGCGGGCAAGATTCTATTGATACTCTTTTTGGCGATTGTCATTTCTTCGGCCTTTGACGCGCCGGTGAGCTTTCTTCAATCAAAAAAAATTCCCCGTCTTTTGGGGACGCTGACAATATTTTTGACGGTGATAGGAATTCTTTCTTTTATTCTTTATATAATTATTCCAATAAGCGTAATTGAATTTAAAAATCTTTTAGACGGGCTTAATGATTTAAAACTGCCGGTTTTGGGCAACCTAAACACATCCGGAATCAGCGATAATTTTGATAAAAACTTGGGAAATTTTGCCAATGTTTTATTGGGCGGCGGAACGTCTTTTATAAATGTGATAACCAATGTTTTTGGAAATATTATTTTGATTATCGTCACTTTTGTTCTTTCTTTTTATCTCACCCTTGACCAAAAAGGAGTGGAAAAATTTTTAAAAATTATTTTGCCTCTTAATTACGAAGATTACGCGGTTGATGTTTATATGAGAGTTAAAAGAAAGCTTGGTCTTTGGCTACAGGGCCAAATTATTTTAATGTTAGCCGTCGGGCTTGTTACTTTTCTCGGGCTTTGGCTTTTAGGGATTAAGTACAGCTTGGTTTTGGGTCTTTTGGCGGGAATTTTGGAAATAGTGCCGATAGCCGGTCCGGTTTTCGCCGGTTTTATAGCTTTTTTGGCGGCCGCTTCTCAATCTTTGATTTTCGGTTTTTATGTAATTCTTCTTTTTATATTAATTCAACAAATTGAAACTCATCTTTTAGTGCCAACGGTAATGAAAAAAACAATTGGGATAAGCCCGGTCGTGGTGGTTATTTCAATTCTGGTCGGTTCTCAAATAGCCGGTTTTGTCGGAATAGTATTGGCGGTTCCGACGGTTGTGATTATTCAGGAGCTTCTTGAGGATTGGAGCGTCAAAAAAGCGGCGGCCGCCGAAAAAACGTCATAAATGAAAATTGAGGAAGCCGGTTTAAAAATAATCCAGGATTCAAGAGGGAAAGATACTCTTGAGTCGTTTTTAAAAAGCGGAGATGGAATAGGATTTTTCAGCGTTCCTTCCGGCAAAAGCGCGGGAGTTCATGAGGTTTTTGTTTTGGACCCAACGGTTGCCGTTGAAAAATTTGAAAACATTATTAAGCCGGAAATAATCAATAAAGAATTTGAAAATCAAAAAGAGTTTGACGATTTTTTAAGAGCATTAGACGGAACCGAAAATAAAAAAAATTTAGGCGGGAATTTAATTCTGGCTTTATCTTTGGGATTCGCTCGCCTTAAGGCAAAAAGCGAAAAAAAAGAATTATTTAACTACATTCATTCAATTACTCAATTACCCGATTACCCGATTACTAAATCGCCAAAACCCATTTTTAATGTAATTAACGGAGGAGCGCATGCGAAAAACAATCTTGATTTTCAGGAATTTCAGGCAATTCCGACAATAAATGATTTTCGGGTGTCTTTGGGCGTTGGTCAGGAATTTTATTTTAAACTGGGGACAGCTTTGGCGAAAAGATTCGGAAAAGAAAACGTATCATTGGGCGATGAAGCAGGATTTTCCGCGCCGTTTAAAAATAACGAAAATGCCATAGAAGAAATGGCGGAACTTATAAAAAGATACAATTATCCGTTAAAAATAGGGCTTGACGCCGCCGCCTCGCAATTTTACAGAGACGGTTATTATTTTTTGGAAGGGAAAAAATATTTCGCCGATGAACTAAAAGAATTTTACATCAGGTTAATTTCAAATTACGAAATTTTATCAATAGAAGACCCTTTTTACGAAGAGGACTTCAGTTCGTTTACATCGCTTACCGCGGCTCTGGTCGGTTTAAAAAAACATCAGTTGGCGATTACCGATGATTTAACAACGACCAACCCAGAACGATTACAGAGGGCCATTAAAGAAAAAGCCGGCAACGCGATTTTAATAAAACCCAACCAAATCGGGACGCTCACTGAAACTTTAGAAGTTATTGAGATGGCTTATAAAAATAATTGGCGTTGTATCGTCTCTCACAGAAGCGGAGAAACAAACGACGATTTTATAGCGGACCTTTCGGTAGCCATAGGGGCTTGGGGGCTTAAAGCCGGCCCGCCAAATATTTCAAAAAAAGAAAGAATGGCGAAATACGAAAGAATTATTGAGATACTTAGCCATTAGCCACCAGTCAATCAGCTAAATTAAGGACTTAATAAGGCTTTGGCCGGTCATTTTTTTTGGTTTGGGAATGTCCATTAATTCCAAAATAGTCGGAGCGATATCGGCGAGCACGCCGACGGAAATTTCTTCCGATTCATTTATTTGCCCTTCTGATTTTTCTTTTTTAAATTCCTTTGCCGCTAAATAAAAAGGAACCGGACCGGGGTCATGTTGGGTTTGGGGGGCTCCGGTAAGAGAATCAATAACCTTTTCAATATTCCCATGGTCGGACGTTATTATTAGAAACGCGTTTTTATCCAAACAGGCGTTTAAAATCTTTCCTATTTGTTCGTCTATTATTTCAATAGTTTTGACACAGGCTTCGTAATCTCCGGTATGAGCAAGCATATCCGGATTGGCGTAATTCGCTAAAATAAAATCAAAACCCCCTTCTTCAACGGCTTCAATAATCCTGCTCGTAATTTCATAAGATTTCATTTCCGGATTTTTTTCTTGGCGGATAACATTAGCCGACGGTATAAGGATACGATATTCATTTTTAAAAGGCTCTTCTCTTAGGCCGTTAAAGAAATATGTAATATGAGCGTATTTTTGGGTTTCCGCGATTCGAAATTGATTTTTATTATTATCGGCCAGAACTTCGCCAAGCGTATTTTCAATTTTTTCTTGAGGAAAGGCGACCGGAATTTTGAATTTATCGTTATACTGCGTCATAGTCGCCAGATACAAGTTTTTAAATTTTTTCGCGGGAAATTTTTGAAAATCCTTTTCTATAAAAACAGAAACAATCTGGCGCATTCGGTCTTCCCGAAAATTAAAAAATATCACGGAATCATTTTCTTTAATGCCTTTATTTTCCGGACCCATTAAAACCGGTTCTACATATTCATCATCGAAATTTTTATCATGCGTTTTTTTGATGTGCGATTCAAGGTCAAGAGTCATTTCTCCTTCGCCGATTAAAACTTTATAAGCTTTTTCCGTCAAATCCCAGTGGCCGTCTCTATCCATGGCATAGAATCTGCCGCTTAAACTCGCGATATATTCCTTAGGAACCTTTTTTATCAGTTCTATGGACGAATAGGGGGCGTCGTCTCTGCCGTCGGTAAAAAGATGAAGATTGATTTTCGGAACATTTTCTTTTTTGTCAGAGCTAAGCTCGGCTTCGGCGAAATCAATGAAAGCCATAAGATGTTCTATTGAACTATGAACATTCCCGCGAGAAAGAAGACCGATAAGATTTACCGACGAATCATATTTTTTTGAATGTTCAAAAGCCTTTTTAATAGCCTCATTTTTAAAAAACCCGCCATTTTTTATGGAAAGAGTGATTTTGGGATATATTTGATAGATTATTTTTCCGGCTCCTATATTTAAGTGTCCGACTTCGCTGTTTCCTTCTTCCCCCCACGGCAAACCAACGCTTGTTCCCGAAGCCTGAAGAACGCCGGCTAAAAAATTAGCCTTTATATAATTTATATTTTTGGGGTTGACCATATAAATCGGATTGGATTGATTTTTTTCTCCTATCCCCCAGCCGTCTAAAATTATTAAAACAACGGTTCTTTTTGACATCGCTTTATTTTAATCTTATAATGGTTTTACTTCAAGAAATTAACGATTCCTAATGCAATTCAAAAATCAATGAAACGGATTGATTTCCGTTCACGGGTTTGTTATGAAGAAATTAGCGAACAATTTAATATATGTTTCAATATCCGATAATTCTGGCGATTTTTTTGGTTTTAGGAGCGGCCATAGGTTACTTTGCGAGACATTTTATAGGAATAAGAGCCGCTAGTTCAGTAGAGCAAAAAATAAAAAAACAAATAGATGAATCGCGTTCAAGGGCCAAAGAATTAATACTTGAAGCCCAAGAAAAATCAACAAGCCTTTTAGAGGAAGTAAAAAAAGAAGAAAGAGAAAGCAAGACCCAGATTACGCGGCTTGAGGAAAGAATGATAAAAAAAGAAGAGTTGGCCGAGAAACAGTTGTCCGATTTAAGAAATAAAGAAAATCAGCTTAATCAGGAGATAGAAAAAACAAAACAATCTCAACAAGAAAACGAGGAATTAAGAAAAAAAAGCGTTAAAGAACTGGAACGAGTGGCCGATATGAACGTCGATGAAGCGAAGAAAGCGCTTTTTGAAGACATTAAATTAATGTATCAAAAAGATTTAGTTATATCCGTTCAGAAACTTGAGAGGGAAAGAAAAGAAGAACTTGAGAAAAAAAGCGTTGAAATTATGGCTTCGGCAATGCAAAGGCTTTCAAGGGTTCATGTGTCGGAGGCGACAACGTCGGCTTTTAATATCAGCGACGAAAACCTTAAAGGAAAAATAATCGGTCGGGAAGGAAGAAATATAAGAGCGTTGGAAAAGGCGACCGGAGCGGAATTTATAATAGACGAGAATCCGGACACAATAATAATTTCCTCTTTTGACCCAATAAGAAGGGAAATCGCCAAGATGGCGCTTGAGAAACTTATTAAAGACGGAAGAATTCAGCCGGCGAAAATAGAAGAAAAAGTCGAAGAGTCAAAGAACGAATTAAGTAAAAGAATAATAGAAATTGGAGAAAATGCCGTAAGAGAGCTTGGAATATACGATTTTCCCAAAGAAATCATTCAGCTTTTAGGAAGGCTTAATTTTAGGTACAGTTACGGCCAGAGCGTTCTGGATAATTCAGTGGAGGCTTCTTATTTAGCCGGGATGCTCGCTTCCGAGCTTGGACTTAATGTTGATACGGCCAAAAAAGGAGCTCTTGTCCATGACATAGGAAAAGCCATAGACCATGAAGTTGAAGGAACCCACGTAGAATTAGGAAGAAAGATTCTTAAAAAATACGGCGTGGCCGAAGAAGTTATAAGGGCGATGGAGTCTCATCATGAAGAATATCCTTTTTCAACATCGGAATCTTATATTGTCGCGGCTGCCGACTCTTTGTCCGCCGGAAGGCCGGGAGCAAGAAGAGATAATCTGGAAAATTATATTAAAAAACTTGAAGACCTGGAAAAGATAGCCGTAAGTTTTGAAGGAGTTAAAAACGCTTACGCCATTTCCGCCGGCAGGGAATTAAGGGTTTTTGTTACTCCGGAAAAAATAGACGATTTCGGAGCGCTTCAACTTGCCAGAAATATCGCCTTAAAAATAGAGTCCGAGATTAAATACCCGGGTGAAATCAAAGTTAACGTGATAAGAGAAGTAAGAGCGGTGGAATATGCCAGGTAGTTGTTTTAATTAGATTTCTGCTATATAATTCCGTCATATTTAAAAAAGGTCGATTAAAGTTTTAAGATTTAGCAATTATGAACAAAGTAGAACTTATTGAAGTAGTAATGAAAGCGTCCGGTATTGAGGTTAAAAAACAAGCTACCGAAGCGGTTGAAGCTGTTTTTGACACCATTACAAAAACCTTGTCTAAAGGAGAAGAGGTTGCTATCGCCGGTTTCGGCGCATTCAGGGTTGTCAAAAGGGCGGCCAGAATGGGCATTAATCCGAAAACCGGAGAAAAGATTCAAATAGCCGCTTCCATAAAGCCGAAATTTAAAGCGGGAAAAGCCTTTAAAGACGCCGTCAAATAAATTAGTTTTTCTGGCTAATTTCAAAAAACCCCGAGCTTAGCTCGGGGTTTTTTTATTTAATCAGGGAATTTATTTCAAGAAGAGATTTTTGAACGGATTCTATTTTATTTAGAAATGCCTTAAGGTCGTCAATGTTTTCGTTATTCAGTTCGCCGTTGACGGATTCTAAATCTTTAATAATGCCTTCCAATATTTTTTGGACATCATTTACGGAATTCCGGTTGATGCTTAACGGTTGATTTTCAATAATATATTTTATTTCATCAAGTTTTATTTGAATGTCGCCGTTTACCTCATTCGCTTTAACCATTAAATTATTTTTATTTTTTTCATTGGAATAATTCAAGCCGTAAACGCCGCTTATTACCAAAACAAAGGAAAAAACGGCGATTGCCGCGTATTTAAAGCTGAAAACATAAAGGAAACCGATTTTTTCAACGGGTTCTCTTTTAGACATTAAAATAATATTGAGCGAATTCTCGGAAAAATCTTTTCGCGGCTCAATACTTTTCAGCGCTTTTAATTTTTCTATAATTCTTTGGTCCATTTTATTTATCTTCCATTATTCTTTTTAAATCTTTTACCGCTCTATGTTGAATCAATTTCACCGCGATCTGGCTTTTTTTAACGATTGAAGAAACTTCTTTAATCGATAATTCTTCGATAAATCTTAAAACAATAACATCTTGTTGTTCGGGCTTAAGGCTTTTTATCGCCGTTTTTATTTTTTCAACATTCAGCGAGAAATCTATTTCTTGGTCTATTTTAGTATCGGATTTCAGCGAATCCCTTAATAACTCATTGCCGTCCAAGCTAAGATTATTTTTCTTGGTTCGGTAATGGTCGATTATCCGGTTTCTCGCTATTCTGTAAACCCAAGCGCCGAACGGCAGTTCTTTGAATTTATAACTTTCTATTTTCTGCCAGGCGTTTAAAAAAACTTGGTGAGTGATATCTTCGGCTTCCTCACGATGGCCAACTTTAAGATATACAAACCGATAAATTTTCGGTTGGTAATGGCTATAAAGCTGACCAAAAGCCGAAGATTCACCCCTAATGGCGCCTTTTATTAATTTTTCTTCGCCATCTATCATATGAAAACGAATGAGATAATAATTAGTTTCCGGAGCGGGACACGAGAATCGAACTCGCGCCTCGATCTTGGCAAGATCGTGTACTACCACTATACTAGTCCCGCATTTTAGCTATACTATACTCCTTAGTATTAGACATTTTATCAGAATAAGGCGGGTAAAATCAAATAAATCGGCAGGCTTTCTACTTTATTGGCGGCAATCCTTTCGGCCCATTTACTTTTGGACTTTGGTTTGGACCGATAAAAGTATCTTTGGCGGAATAATTATAAATAAAATATAAAAACACTAAAGCGATTAACATAATTAAAGCAATTAATAATTTTTTAATCATTTTGTCCGCCCACCAGGATTCGAACCTGGGACCGTTTGCTTAAGAGGCAACTGCTCTACCAACTGAGCTATGGGCGGATAATAATTTATATTTTACCTTATTAACATACTCGTGCTATATTTTGCTTAAGAGTCCGTCAGCTGACGGATCTACCAACTGAGCTATGGGCGGATAATAATTTATATTTTACCTTATTAACATAC
>CAYIEP010000010.1:0-13420 GCA_964362515.1 uncultured Candidatus Saccharibacteria bacterium
CGCCGCCGCAGGCGGCGAAATGCGTTCGGACTAATTCAAGAATACTGCACCAAGACAAAACTTGACTCAAATTTTTATAAATTTTATTATTTAAATAGCAAGGAGGTGATACTATGTGTTGCAAGCCGAAATTCGAGGGAATGGACGCTCTTGAAAAAGCAATCAGGGAAAAGGACGGGCGCATGGAAAGAATTTTAAGCGCCTTTAACAAAAAAATAATTACAATGGAAGAAGCGCAGGAAGAGCTTTTGGATATGGTCTGGACGACCATTAAACGCAATAATTGAGACACGCCCGCCGAAACCTAAACGGAAATAAGCGGGCTGTTTTTTTTAAGAATGAAATTTTTAACGATAAAAGCGCTGGCTAATCCTATTAAAGCTCCGGCTAAAATATCTAACGGCCAATGAACGCCGGCAAAAACTCGAGCGATTCCCATTAATAAAGCCAGCCCCAAGAACCACAATCCCGCTTTTTTATTAAAAAAATAAATCGCCAGAGCCAAAGCGAAAAAAGCAGCCGCGTGACCGGAAGGGAAAGAGCCTACCGTCGAATAATTAAACAACGGTTCAATTCCCAAAACCGAAAATGGCCTTGGCCTTGAATAAAAAAATCTTATTATTTCAGTGATAAGACCGCGGGATAAAATAATTGAAAGAGAAGCTAAAGAAAAATAATAGAATCTGTTTTTGGCGTCTCTTTCTTTTAAAATTATTATCAAAGCGAAAATTACCAAAAAATAAGCGAGATATTTGGCGAAGAAAATCCCAAAATAATCAAAAACCCACCATTTATTGGAAAGACTGTTTATAAAACCAAATACAACGGTATCAAGAGGCATAGAAAAATTATCTCCTTACAAAAGGAAGAAGCCCCATTATTCTCGCTCTTTTAATGGCGTTAGCCAGCATTCTCTGATGCTTGGCGCAAGTGCCGGTATGACGAGGGTCAACTATTTTCGCTTGAGACGAAATAAACCTCTTTAGAAGCTCCGCTTCTTTATAGTCGATAATTCTTGAATTTTGCGAACAGAAAAAACACTGCATATTTATTGTTGATATATAACTTGCCTTATAATTTTTATTTCTTTGCCTAAAAATCTTTTAATCTTAAACTCAAAAGCGTTAGGTCCCGACTGAAGAGAAAAATCTTTCTCGAATCGGCCGTTAGAATCCGGAGCAATTTCTTCGTCGTTAATCATTAATTTATCGGAAGGATTAACGTTTCCGCTTAATTTAATCAACGGTTCGGAAACTATAAAATTGTCCGCCACCGGACTTGTTATTTCAAGACTTGGCGTTCCGAAAAAACCGCTTACTCGCCAAACAAAGTAAATTATAACTAAAACTAAAATTATGGCAACAGCCCAAAATTTTTTATTGAAACCTCTTATGGCGAAACGATTTGACGGCATTTTATCGGACGATCCGGGACTTTTAAGGGGTTGTTCGTTTTTATAAGCCTGCCAAAGAATTTCCGCGTCCATGCCCAAAACTTGAGATATTTTAGCAAGATAACCTCTTACATATGGAGCGGCCGGCATATTTTTGAAATCGCCGTTATAAATAGAAATTAAATAGCGCTTGGAAATATCTGTTAAATCAGCTAATTTATCAATGGTTAAATCTTTGGTTTCCATCGCCTCGGATAATAATTCTTTTAATGTTTTTGAATAATTATTCATTTGTTTTGTCTAAATAAACTTCTCGCGGTTTGGCTCCTTCGCCGGGCCCGATAATTCCTCTGGCTTCCATTATATCAAGAAGCCTGGCCGCTCTGGCATAACCGACCTTAAGGCGGCGCTGAAGAAGAGAGGCGGAAGCTTTTTTTGAATCAATAACCGTTTTGACGGCTTCTTCCAATAATTCGTCTTCGTCCTCGGAATTAAAATCGTTTTTAAAATCAATGCCGTTATAATTATTTTCTTTGCCGTTTTCAAATCGCGGTTCTTCTTCTCTGTCAATACCTCTATTGTTGTCTTTTATAAAACCGACAACCTTTTGTATTTCTTCTTCTGAAATATAAGCTCCTTGAATTCTTTTTGGTTTTGAAAATTCCGATGACACGAAAAGCAAATCTCCGCCGCCCAAAAGTTTTTCCGCTCCGGCCGTATCAAGAATGGTTCTTGAATCTATTTGCGAAGGAAGATGAAGCGCCACCCTTGCTCTGATGTTTGCCTTTATCAGCCCCGTTACGACCTCGGTTGACGGCCTTTGGGTTGAAACAATCAAGTGTATCCCCGTGGCTCTTGCCATTTGGGCTATTCTCACCACAAACCCCTCTATTTCTCTTCCGTAAGTGGCCATAATATCGGCAAGTTCGTCAACAACTATAACAATATAGGGAATTACTTCTTCGGAATTCTTTTTATTGTAACTTGAAATATCTCTGGAGCCGGCTTTTAAAAATAATTCGTATCTTCTTTCCATTTCGCTTACAAGCCATTTTAAAACGGTTATTGATTTTTTAGCGTTGGTAATAACCGGCGAGATTAAATGGGGTATCCCGTCATAAACCGATAATTCAACCATTTTCGGGTCTATTAGGATAAATCTTAATGTTTCCGGAGAGTTTTTATAAAGCAAAGAAATTAGAATCGTGTGAAGAAGAATGCTCTTCCCGCTGCCGGTTGAACCGCTTATTAGTAAATGAGGCATTTTATCTATGTCCGTGAAAATCGGTTCGCCTGAAACATCGCGACCGATTACAAAACCCAAAAGTCCGGAACCGGCAAATTCCGGATAAGCCATTAAACTGCCAAGCCTTACTAATGCCGAAGCCTTATTGGGGACTTCAACCCCCACTAAAGATTTCCCCGGAATAGGGGCTTCTATTCTTATCGGGTGAGCGGCCAGCGCCAATGATAAATCTTGATTTAGGGCCATTATTTTTGAAAGTTTTACTCCTTCGGCCGGCTTAAGAGAATAACGCGTTACCTTCGGACCTATATTTATTTCTCCCATTTCAACGGAAACGCCGAATCCTTCGAGAGTTCTCTTGATGATATTTGCGTTAGCTCTTAAGTCTCCCGATGTCGGCTTTTCAACCGACGACTTGAGAAGGTCAAGGGGCGGAGCGATATAGCCCTTTGCCTTAAGCCTAGAATTTTGAATTTTTAACGATGTTTTTGGAATATTAAGCTTTTCATCTTTTTCTTCTTTATCGTCTTTTGAATCTGCTTTTGTTTTTTCTTTAAATATTTCTTCTTGATTAACAACTTCTATTTCAATTTCTTTGTCTTTGCCTTCTTCTTTTAGTCTCTTTCTTATTTTAATAGGAAGATTAAGCGTAATAATAAAAGATATTGCCATTGTTAAAATTACGATTATTAAAGAGGCCGCGTATCCAAAAGGAATTTCTAAAGAACCTATTGTTTTTCCGATTATTCCGCTTCTGTTTTCAAAAATAACATCAATAATGCCCAGGCCCGATAAAACAAAAAGCGCTGCTCCCAAAAAAACTATTTTATGGATTTTTCTGCGTTCGGAAGTCAGAAAGACTCCCGCCATTATCAAAAATATCAAAGGCAAAAGATAGTAGCCTATCCCGAAAAGCGCGTCGAAAATTTTATACAAAAATTTTCCGACCGGCCCGGCGTTTTGAAATTTCGCCAAAAAAAGAATTATTGAAACGCCGATAAAAATTAAAGCCCAAACGCTTTTTTTGGTGTCCGGATGAAGAAAGGATTCCTTCTCGATTTTTTTGTTTTTACTCTTACTATTGAAAGGCATTCTATTCGCTTTAATTAAATATCAAAATAAACTAAAATTCAATGATAAATTATGGAAATCAAGTCTCAAATATTCAAAGCGTATGATATTCGCGGAAAATATCCCGAAGAAATAAACGAAAAAGCCGTTGAAATAATCGTTAAATCGCTGATAAAAAAGCTTAAACCGAAAAAAATAGTCATCGGACACGATGCCAGATTAAGCTCGCCCGAGCTTTATCGCGGCGCGATAAGGCAACTGAAAACTAAATCCGCCGACCGGCGGATAAAACTTAAAACTATTTTGACCGGAATGATTACCACGCCGATGCTTTATTTTTTGGTTAATCAACTAAAGGCGGATTTAGGAATAATGATAACCGCTTCCCATAATCCGAAAGAGTATAACGGATTAAAATTTGTCGGGAAAAACGCCGAACCGATAAGCGGGAAAGAAGTATATAAAATATTAATTTCTAATTAAAAATATGGAATGTATCAATGTTTACGCCAATTTTCTAAAACGTTTTCTGAAACTTCAGCGTCCGCTTAAAATAATATTGGATTGCTCTAATGGAACAACGGGACCCGTTCTGAAAAAGACATTCTCTAATTACAAATTACTGATTACAAAATACATCAACGATAATCCCGACGGAAATTTTCCGGCTCACGGCCCGAATCCGTTAAATAAAAAGGCGTTGAAAAATTTGAGCCCCGTTGTTATAAAAAATAAAGCCGACGCGGGAATAATTTTTGACGCCGACGGAGACAGGGTTTTTTTCATTGATAATCTCGGCCGTTTTGTAGACCCAGACGTTATTGCCCGTTTTTTGGTGTGGCGCTTAAAGCCCGAAAAAGTAATCATAGATGTTAATACGGGATGGCTTATTAAAAAGTTAAAAGTTGAAAGTTTAAAGTTGAAAGTTATCGAATCGAGGGTCGGTCATTATTTTATAAAAAAACTGATGCGAAAGACTAAGGCGGATTTCGCGTCGGAATATTCCGGACATTATTATTTTGAAAAGTTTTTTTATTCCGATTCCGGAATTTTAAGCGCGATTGAAATCATAAATTCAATCTCCGAACTTCCTTACAAATTTTCCGAATTTATCGACCTTTTACCCCAATATTACCGCTCCGGAGAGTTAAATTTTAAAATTAAAAATTATTCCCTTAAAAAAATTGAAAACAAAATTAAAAAACTTGATCGCGTTTACAAAATTTCTTACCTTGACGGCTTAAAAATAGAATTTAATCCTTTGACAGAGCAAGGGTGGTGGCTAAGCCTGCGGCCGTCGAATACCGAATCTCTTTTAAGAATGAATATAGAAGCTGAATCAAAAAAAATATTAAAAGAAAAGACAAAAATGGTTGAAAAAATAATATACTCTAATTCTTTTTAAAAACCCTGATATTTTCTCCGTTTATAACAATCTTAACTGTTCCGTCTTTGTCCGTTCTAAAAAACCGGGAGCCATAAAAATTAATATTTGAAATTGTTTCCGGCGAAGGATGACCATAATTGTTTCTACCGACTTCAATGGCCGAGAGAAACGGCGTTGCTACTCCTAAAAACTCGTCCGAAGAAGAATACCTTGAACCGTGATGGGCGACTTTTAATATGTCTATGTCTAAATTTTCTTTGTATTTTTCAATCAGCCTTTTTTCTATATTCTTTCCGATATCGGCGGTAAATAAAGCCGTTGCTCTTCCTTCAATAAGCTTCATAACAATTCCGGAATCATTGGGCTCGGCGCTTGAAAGCAAGTCCTTTGAGGGCGAAATTATGTCAAAATAACCGCTGGAATATCTTATTTTATCCTTTTCGCCAAGAATAATTGATTTTATTTTTTTCTCGTTTAAAACTTTTTCAAGGCTTTCGTAAGAATTAGCCGTTCCTTTTTGGCCGTTAAACACAAAAATTCCGACTTCGTAATTTTTCAAGACGCCTATTAAACCGTTGAAGTGATCTGCTTGCGGATGCGTAAGAACCACAATATCTATATATCTGTCGGTCGGCCTTAAAATCGAAGAAAGTTCTTTTATTACCGAATTGTCCGGTCCGCCGTCTATAAGAATTTTATTTTTACGCGGGGTGATCACCAGAGAAGAATCTCCTTGGCCGACATTGAGAAAATAAATTTCCAGATCGCCGACTCTGTCAAAAACAACGAAAGACCAAATAAAAACATCAAACAGAAAAAGAAGAAAAATTATTAAAAAAATTCTGTTGGCGTTAAACATCTTTAATCTTATAATTTAAGATATGCCGAAAAAAATTATTTATCAAACAAACTCTCCGGCTCAAACTAAAAAAATAGCCGGCATTCTGGCGGAAGAATCTCTTAAAAAGAAATCATTAAGAAATGCTTTGATTTTCGCTTTTCGGGGCGATCTCGGAACCGGGAAAACAACTTTTATTCAAGGATTTTTAAAAAAATTAGGCATTAAAGAAAAAATAACCAGTCCTACTTTTATAATAATGAGGACCCATAAATTATCCAATAAACTGATTTATCATATTGACTGTTATCGGATTAAAAAATTAAAAGATGTTAATGTTTTGGGATTGGAAGAAATTTTTAAAAATCCCCGAAACATTGTCTTAATTGAGTGGGCGAATAAAATCAAAAAAATTCTGCCGAGAAATTCCGTTTGGATAAAACTGGAACACGGAAGAAATATAAGAGAAAGAATTATAAAAATAAAATAACTTTTTATTTACGCCACTATATTTTCGTAATGTTTGATTACACAACTTTTATCTTTAATTGTCAAGGCTAATAAATCTATTCTCCATCCTTTATCGTCATCTATTAACTCCTGATTATGACCCGCGTATAAAGAAGCGGTTTTTTTTAGTTTTTTAAGTTTTGAATTAGTTAGTTGGTCTTCCGGTTTAAGACCGGCCTCGTATTCTCGCATTGTCTTAACTTCAATAAAAATAAGTGTTTTGTCTGGTGATTTAACGATAATATCCAACTCTCCCCATTTTCTTCTAAAATTCCTTTCTATTATTTTATAACCTTTCTCTATAAAATATTTACACGTCAAGTTCTCGCCTAACCTACCAAGTTGAGATTTATGATTCATCATTTATAATTATATTAAATGTATAGCCTAAACACAACAAATATCTATGATTAATATGTTTGCCGGCAAACAAAAAATTCAAAGCTTGGTAATAATCCGAATGTTTCCAATAGATTTAAATCACTTTATGGGCTTTATAAGTGGGACATTTACGATAAAGACCAAAAATTCATAAATAAATTTATTGATAATTAAACTTAATTTGTACAAAATGTTTCACGTGAAACATTTTGTACAAGATTTAAGCCAAAAAATCATAAATTTCGTCTGTTAAACATTTATTTGTTTAACAATGGAGTGTTTTATATATATTTTACACTAAAATATCAACTTTGTCAAATATACTTGACAAAGTTATTGTTTTGTTTTCTTTTGATGTAAAACGAATAATAGTAAAACGAAATAAAATATAGCGACAAAAATTATACCCGCTTTAACGGAAAGAGCGGGGAATCTTCCAAAAAATTCAATAACCCATAATTCATAGCTTAACAAAATATTGACGAACCATCCGATAACCAAACTTAGGTGATAAGAAGCAAAACCAACGCTTCCGGCTAAAAATCCGATAAACATGGTAAGCGGCATAAATTCAAGAATCAAGATATTGGCAATTAATCCAAAAACGGAGAGCTTGCCGAAGTTGAAAACAAGAATTGGGATTACCGTTAATTGGGCCGCCGTTGTGTTTAAGAAATTTTTTCTCCAACCAAAAATACCTTCTTCGTCTTTCATTTTTAAAAACTTTTTTATTGCCGGGGAAAGATAAACTATTCCCATAAGAGCCGCGAAAGAAAGCTGGAACCCTAAATCAAAACGCAAAACATTGGGATTTATCAGAACCATAAAAAGAGCCGCCAAAACTATCGCGTTTCTCATACTTTTTATCCTTCCTATTTGCTCGGCTAATAGAGCAATACTTCCCATTATCGCCGCTCTTACGATTGACGGTTCGGCGCCGGCCATAAAAACAAAACCGATTATTAATATTAAAGTAAAAACAAAAGTCGCTCTTCTTGAAAACATATAGCCGAAAAAAGCAAAGGCCGCGGTCGCCAGAATGGTGATGTTATAACCCGACAAGGCGACCAAATGAGAAGTGCCGGAATTATTCATCGCCTCTTTAAACTCTTTGGAAAATTGAGCTCTTTCTCCGATTGTGATGCCGGACAAAAACGCGGCTTTTTCATAAGAAAGAATTTTATTTATATTTCCAACAAAATTTTCCTTTAAACTAAAAAGCGCGGCTTTAAAAAATAATCCGTTGTTTTTAGAAATAAGTTTTGATTTTGGATAATCGCTTACCGCGAAAATAGAGTCTTTTTCAAGGTATTTCGCGTAGCTTTCGCTTTTCGGTTTTTTAATAAGCCCATCAAACTCTATAAGGTCCCCGTAATCAAACTCCGGATATCTATTAAGATTAATCAGAATTCTTCCGGAAAACGGCTCGGAAAGTTTTATTATTAATTTTTGTTGGTCTCCTTTTTGAGGATATTCCGAAATAATTCCTGAAAAAATTATTTTTTCTCCGATAGGTATGTTTATTTTACTTTTTTGAAAACTGTTCCAAAAATAATAATAAAAACCGCCTAAATTAACCGCCAAAAATAAAACCGAAATAAAAATCAAGAATCTTTTTTTATTAATATATCCGAAAAGAAAGATTATAAAAGAAACCGCCAAAACAAAAAAAACTAGAACGCTTAAGCTTATTTTGTCAAAACTTTTTAAAAGAACTCCGAAAAGAAAAAACGAAGAAAACCAAAAAGCTATTTCGTGAATTCTCATCTTTAATATGAGGGTGGGTTTTCTTTAACGCCGGCGCGGAAATTCACCAGTCTGGCGGCCGCGTATAAAAGCGATGAGAGCCTATTCAAAAATACCAGTATCATTGGGTCTATTTTTGCCCCTTCTTGTTTCGAAACGCCGACAATTTTTCGCTCCGCTCTCCGCGCGAGAGTTCGCGCGAAATCAAAATGCGCCGCCAACGTCGTCCCTCCAGAAATAAAAAATGTTTTGATTGGGGGCATTTCTTTTTCTATCATATCAATCGCCGCCTCCATATGTTTAATTTTTTCTTTCGTGATGGTCTTGTCCGCTCCGGCAATATGCGCTTGCGCGATAAATAGATTCTGCTGTATCCAATCAATAAGCTCTAGGAAACTTTTTCCTTCCGAAAGCGGCTTACCGGCTTCCGCGTTTGTTTTGCATATGCCTAAAAAAGAATTACATTCGTCTAAGGCGCCAAGCGCTTCCGCCACCGCGGAGCTCTTTGAAATCTTTTGGTCACAACCGAATGTTTTTGTTGTTCCATTGTCTCCTTTTCGCGTATAGAGCATGAAGAAATATTATCATATGTAGTGCTATTTAATAAACATGCTATTTAAATAACTAGATAGTTCAATCAAAAAGACAATTAAACTATAATTCCACCCCCAAAAAGCTCGCCTTTTTGACTATAAAAAACAGCTGACTGGCCCGGCGCGACGAACTTAACCGATTCGTCGAAAACGAGCCGCGCCCCTTTATTTTTTAAATAAAAAGTCGCCCGCGCGAGCGGTTGGCGATATCTCACTCGCGCCAAAACGTCTACTTCACTATTCGCGCCTTGCCTGCCGGCGGGCAGAGAACTAGAAAAAATAAGGGGACTAATAAGGTTCAAATCTTTTAATTCAATTTCTTTTTTATAGAGCGCGTAATTATTTTCTTCTGCAAGAATTATGGAATTGGTTTTTGTATTTTTCCATGCCACATAATAAGGTTTGTTTCCGGAAATTCCCAGCCCGCGCCTTTGACCGATGGTATAAAAATGGGCCCCTTTATGTTCTCCGATTTTTTCGCCGGAAACGTTTAAAACATCTCCTTTTTGGGGAGAAATATAATGGGACAAAAAATCATCAAGCGTAATTTTTCCAAGAAAACAAATTCCCTGGGAATCTTTTTTATCCGCCGTAATCAAACCGGCTTTTTTAGCGATTTGCCGCGCTTCTGATTTCAAATAATCGCCAATCGGAAACAAACAATGTTTTAATTGCTCTTGGGTCAATGTCCAAAGAAAATATGATTGGTCTTTGGTTTTGTCTTTGGCTTCTAATAATGAAAATTGTGGCGAAGTTTCGTCGCTAAGAAAAGTGTCTCGGAGCCCGAGCGAGTATGGTTTAAGCGAAGCGAGAGAGCGAGGGCGAGAGTTAAGGGACGAGCGAATCGCTGGATGAGCTAGACCCCGTCTTTTCGTGCGATGAAACTTCGCCAAACGAACATAATGTCCCGTCGCCACATAATCCGCTCCCATTTCAAGCGCTTTTTTCAAAAACAAACCGAATTTAATTTCTTTATTGCACATCACGTCGGGATTAGGAGTAATACCTTTGCGATACCCATCAACCATATAATCAACTACCTTTTTTTTATATTCTTCTTCAAAATCCCAAACATAAAACGGGATTTTCAATTTTTCGGCCACTCGGCGAGCGTCTTCGGCGTCCTGTTCGGCGCATCCGTCAACATTAAAACAGCGCATAAAAATGCCAATCACATTATATCCGCGGTTTTTCAATAATAAAGCGGCGACGCTGGAGTCAACGCCGCCGGACATCCCGACAAAAACCGTCTTTTTATTTTTCTTCATATTTTACTTTAAACTTTTTCCGTTCTTTCCGTATATTCCCCGGTTTGAGTGTTAACGCGAATAATATCGCCTTCGTTGATAAAGAGCGGAACGCTGATTTTCGCGCCGGATTCAATAACAACCGTTTTTGTTCCGCCTTGAGCCGTATCGCCTTTAATCGCCGGCGGCGCTTCAATAACTTTATAATCAACTTTGATGGGAAGCTCTATTCCTATTATCTTTTCTCCGAATTTCATCGCTTTAATATCTAAATTGGGCTTTAAAAATTTATTTCCCTCGCCTAATATCCCCAGACTTAACATAAAACGATTTTTGGGGTTGCCGCTTTCACAAAACCAAAACTCGTCGCGATGATGATAAAGAAATTTCGCTCCAATTTTTTCAATCTCCGCCTCTTCAATTTCGTCGCTCATCTGAAAAGATTTTTCTTGGGTTCGGCCGGTTATTAAATTTTTGAGAGTCGCTTTCATTACCGGCTTTCTTTGTTGCATTCTTACAAATTCCGAACTCATCACCAAATAAGGCGCTCCGTCAAGCGCGATATATATTCCCTGTTTTAATTCCGAATAAGAAATCATGTTTTAAAAATATTGACATGTATTATAACATCAATATAATCAAACAGGCTACTTAAAACCCGGTTATCACTAGGAGAATGTTATGAAAAGAATGAGCGTAGGAGATTATTTCGGAACAAGACAAGGAAAAGAAGTTCTTCTGTTATTGTCGCAGTACGCGGCAATACCGTCTAGTAAGATTCTTCCTCTTATTATAAGGGCGTTCCCTTTTAATAAGGGGGTGAGCGGGGAAGACCATCATTCCCAAAACACGATTACTCGAAAACTGCGCTTTCTGCAGTCGGTGTGCCGTTGTGTTGGGGGAATGGACGAAAAAGAATTTTTAAAAATAGCTACTTGTATTCTTAAATAATAGTCGACGCGATAAAAACAACCTCTCGGGGCAACGGCTTCGCGAGGTTTTTAATTTAAAAAATTATTGTATTATTTTCGTATGAACATAAAATGGAAAATTTCCGTTGCGCTCTTGACGCTCGCCCTGATGCTGGTTTTGTTTTTTATTTTCAATCGCCAAAATTCGCAAAAAATATCCAGCGTGACAGAGCAAAAACAACAAACGGAAATGATGACGGAAATAAAATCAAAAAATTTATATTGGCGCGAGGTTCTTTCGTCCGCGCCATGGGAAGCGCGGGATTCGGCGGCGAGCGTTGTCTTTCAGAATAAAATATGGATTATGGGCGGCTTAAACGGCAACAAAAATACTGACGCGAACCATCTCGTTAAATATTGGGAAGCGCCGTACTTCAACGATATTTGGTCAACAAATGACGGAAAAAATTGGCAATTAGTAAAAAGCGCGAGCGAATGGCCGCCAAGACGGTCAATGTCGGTAATAGAATTTAACAATAAGCTATTGATGTTTGGCGGTTGGAGTCCGATAAACGGATATACAAGCGATGTCTGGCAATCAAATGATGGCGTTGTTTGGAAAAAAATAGTTATTAACGCTCCTTGGCGGCCGCGCGAAGGACAAACGGCGGAAGTGTTCCAAAATAAAATCTGGCTGATTGGCGGAGTTAATTATGACGCGCAGGAAGTAAAAAACGATGTCTGGTACTCGGAAGATGGCGTTAATTGGCAGGAGGCAACAGGTAGCGCTCCGTGGCCGCCTCGCTGGGACCATGCCACCGCCGTATTCAATGGCAAGGTGTTCCTTGCCGGAGGAATGAATCTCACGAAGGAAACTTTTAATGATGTATGGTCATCTTCTGATGGGATAAACTGGGAATCAATGAATGGCAACGCGCCGTGGGAAAAACGACAGGGCCACGCCTTGCTTTCTTTCAAAAATCAACTTTGGATTCTTGGCAGATTAAATGACGCGGAAAGCGGCGGAACAAACGATATGTGGCGTTCTGATAACGGGAAAAACTGGAATAAGATTGACGGCAATTCTCCGTGGACGGGTCGCGAGGATTTTTCGGCTCTTGTATTTAAAGATAGCATCTATATTTTTGCCGGCATGGACGCTGATTGGCGCTGGAGAAACGATGTGTGGGTTTTTACCGATGAATTTATTGTTTCCGCCGATTCTTTGATTTCCGTATTCATTGACAACAGTGGCGCGGAACGCGTTTTGTTAGAGAAAAACAAAGACAAACAACTGCCTATCGCGAGTATTACAAAACTTATGACGGCGCTTGTCGCCGTAGAACAATTTGGCTCCAATGACACAATTACGATAACGGAGGAATCCGTGAAAAATAAAGGAGCGTCCGGAATATACAAAGCCGGAGAAAGTTTTCTTTTCCGCGACGCGCTTCGCGCGCTTCTAATCGGGTCGCATAATGAAATCGCGCAATCGCTTACCGACAAAATCGGCGTTAGCGGCTTTGTGCGCTTAATGAACAATCGGGCAACGCAAATGGGATTATCTAAAACAAATTTTGTGAATGCCGCCGGACTTGACCCAAATCAAGAAAATGAATCGACTAATCTTTCAACAACATCGGATATTGTTCGATTGTTAAAGTATATTTCCGAGAAACAACCAGAAGTATTATCAATAACGGCAAAACAAAAATATAATTTATTTGACGCGAGCGGCAACTTTGTAAAAACAATCGCGAACACCAATGAGTTAGTGAGTGAACAAAACTTGCCGTTTACGATTCTTGGCGGTAAAACCGGAGAAACGCCGCGAGCCAAAAAAAATCTAGCGATAATCGCTCAAGCTCCCAATGGCGGAAAAATAATAAGCGCGGTGTTGGGCTCGGAAGACAATTTCGGGGATATGAAAAAATTGCTTTGGTATATCAACTCATTTTCTTGGTAAAACATTTTATTCTTGTATTGGAAATGAAAAACGGGAAAATAAGGACAGGCGGGCATTATTTTTGTTATTAAGTAATTGCGGAAGCCCATTGTTTTTCCGCAACGCCGCGGGGGGGGCGCGGTTGTTGTGTG
>CAYIEP010000011.1:0-13149 GCA_964362515.1 uncultured Candidatus Saccharibacteria bacterium
CAGTACACGACCTTCCCAAGGTTGAAACGAGGGTTCGATTCCCTTCACCCGCTCACAATTTAGCCAACTTGCCCCGCACATAAATCACGCAGTGATTTATGTGCGGGGTTCGATTCTGGTATCTCGCTCAAATTATAATATATTAAACGGCTTGAAAGAATTGGGGCTTGATAAAAATAAAACATATAGTATCATTTAGATAGTTCATTCCTAAATCACAGTTGTCTAGAGAAAATTTTGCAACTAGAGGAATCTTTATGAAACCGAAAACGCCATGTTGTCCGCATTGCGAAAAGCCGATGGTTGTCCCCAAGGAAGGCGGCAAGAAAAGACACAGCGATCATGTCGACCACTGTCCGCTAAATCCAACGCGCGTTTCAACACATATCGGGGCGGCGAGAAGATTAAGGCTTGCGCTGTCGTTTTTAAAACGAAGACGCTTCGAAAAACTTGCTCAAGAGGTCAGTCATTGTGGAGCAGAGTTTGTTTCCTGTCTCAGAATCTGTCCTGAATGTTTTAAATTTGCCTACAAAAACGAAAAGATTTCGCCGTGCGATTGTTGTGGCGGGAGTTTAATCGAGGCAAAAAACGCGATAGAAAGTATAGAGGGCAGGGGCGTCGCACTTTCTCCGCTTGCGCAGAAAGAGAAATAAGTAAGAAATTTTAAAAAGAAGAATAATTAGGGAATTCTAAGAAAGCGATTTGTCACAGAATCGCTTTTTCCATTATTAAAAGGCCGATAAATAATTCTTTAATAAAAATTATGGCAGTAATTAAAAAGAAAACTTGGCCGGAACTTTTTGAAGCCGTGGCAAGCGGCAAAAAGAAGTTTGATCTCCGCTTGAACGATTTTGAAGTCGATGAAGGCGACACGCTTTTGCTTGAAGAATATGATCCGACAAAAAAAGAATACACCGGCAGAAGCGCGGAAAAAAAAGTTGGTTATGTTTTTAGATTCAAACCAACCGAACTTTCTTTTTACTCAAAAGAAGACATTGAAAGAGACGGTCTTCAAATAATTTCTCTGGAGTAATAAAACATTCCAATATTCTTAGTAATATTGGAATGTCTCGCGATAGATTTCCCATAGTCTAATTCGCGCGAATTAGAAAACAAAATTTTATTTTCTTCAATTCGTTTGTTATACTCCGCAACCGCCACCGTTCTTTTGGGCGGGAGAGGTGACTTGAGAAAGAATCTGCCGATACCCGGAGCCGCTTGAATAATTCGCTCCTAAAATCTCCTTAGGGTCGGCTTCGTTCCAATCAACGCCTCTTGATGAAAAATATTGCGTGATAGTGAGATAAGCATCAGGGAACCAGTAAGTGTTCGCTTGGAGGGCGATTTTATACATCTCTTTCTCGGAAATTCCTTGCGAAGCCATAAGCTCAAGAAGTCCCAGCATCGCCATTCCGTGATTGCAGTCCGGAAAATAAGTCGGATTATTACAACAGGGACGATAAATATTCTTGCTCACGCGTTCAACCAGTTTCTGTTGCTCCGGCGTCAAGACAATAAACGGGTGGCGGCTGTAATGATTCATCGCGTCGCCTTCCGCCAAAGTCCATCCTCCCGTTGAGGCGAATCCGCCAGCGCCGCCGTATTTCGGATCGCGCATCGGTCCCGTTTCTAAAATATTATTTTTCGCGCCTAACCCCAATGCCCACAAAAGATTCAAAATCATTCCAGAATTCTCCGAAGTGATTTTGAGGTTGCCGTTGTTTTCACCGTAAAGCAAGTTTCTCGTTTCATCGTCAAGTCCGCCGCGACTTGTATAAAGTTGTTCGAATTTTTCTCCGTCGATCACGCCCGCACTTGTCATTTTTGCGCCAAGATCGCCCCAGCGAACAGGCAAAATAATTCCTATAGTTGTCTTCTGTGAAATATCGGAAACTTTCACCTCTGTTGTATATACCCATACGCCGGCAATGATAAGCGCTGATATAAGGATGCTTGCCGGAAGGAAATAATCTTTTTGGGCTGGCTGGACGCCCGACTTTTCAGTTGTTTGGTTTTGAATTTCGTTTTCCATAGTTTTGTAGTTTATGGTTCGACAAGCTCGCCATAATCATAAGCCCGTCAAATGATTATTTTTCATCACAGCAGTCGACCATTTTATTTACAATGTCCTCGAACGTCCATGGCTTCTTGCCTTGAGTTTGTCGAATAGATTCGCTTGCCGCAATCTTTTTGAATCCGGATACGTTGACAAGCTTCAGGCGCAATGCCCAAAACATTGAGTACGTTTTGTACGCCCGGGCGTACATTTCTCGCGCTTCTGTCTGTTTGTTGTCCGAGTGAAGTTTCATTCCGACTTCAATCAGCCGCATCGCGGTGGCAAGCAGGTGCTTTGAGATACACCACGTTTCGCCCTCGTTTTTATTAATCATCTTAGCGAGCAATTCTTTTCTCATTTCTCGCACTTCGCTCAAGAAATCAAAGTACTCCGGCTTTTCCGTCTTTACTCCGGTAAAGAAAAAATGCTCCTCAAGACTGATGAGGTTCATAATAGCCAAACTCAAGTCTTCTTCGGTTGAGAGATCAACGCTTCCGGACTTTTTCATTTTTTCGACCTTTTTAAGCAAATCATTGAATTGTTGTTTAGTAGTCATGGTAGTTATTAATTAGAGAGTAAAAATAATGAACCCGAGAATAATCATAGCAATGCCGCCCCACACGCGCATGTGTTTAGTCTCGGCCTTTTTCCATGCATTCACTTTTTCAAGGAGCGCGTTGTCGCTGGAAATAAGCAGAATGATCACAAGCGGCAAAATAAAGATGAGGTTGTAGAGCAAGAGGTAGCCGATTCCGGTAAGATAAGTCCCCTGATCGTGGAGCAACCCGAGCACCATAAGATACGGTCCGCCGGTACAAGGAAACTCGCAAAGGCCCACCAACGCGCCCAAAAGAAACGCTGTTGGGATGGATGCCTTTTCCATCAGCCCCGCCATTTTGTGGCGCGCGGCCTGTGGAATACGCAGTTTGATTGGGAATGACGGGAAAAACTCGTTGACGAGATTGATTCCACCAAGAACGATTAGAAGCAACGCTCCCACCTTTGCCATAAAGTGCGGCGCGTTAAAAAAGTGAAGCGCGTTCAAAAGTCCTAATCCAATCAAGATATAAACCGCAAAGATACCAAAGATGTACGCGCCGCCGATCTTCAGAATACCCGAACGTATCTTCCCGATTGAGAACAGGAATGCGATGGTTAAGAGAAGGATTGAGAAGGCGCATGGGTTGATACTGTCGATCAATGCGGCGATTCCTACTAGAGGCAGGAGCCACGCGCCTTCACCGCTTAAATTCCAGAGCGCGGTTGCGCCAATGTTTCCTGTTTTCAGAAAAATTACCGAGCCGAAAAGTAAGACACCAACCGCAATGAGAATCGCAAGTTTTTTGCTCATATGATTTTATGGGGTGACAACGGCGGCAAACTGAAATTCAACCGGCTGCCCTATATTATTTTCTATGGTAATTGTTCTTTGGATTCGACCTAAGCCGGCGGGGCCATGCGCCGCCGGATCAAAGATAACTTCAACGGTTACTTCTTCATTGGGATTGACCATTTGGTCTATTCTTGGGATTGCTTCGTGTCCGGGCATACTATAAGGTCCGAACTGCCTGTCTCCAATCGTAAGCGCGGCGGTTGTACACATACAAGAGGTGTACATTTTGTTTATGGTGACCGCTTTGCTACCGGTGTTTTTAATTTTGAACTGATGTTTTACTTTTCCGGCCGCCATTGAGATTGTGCCGAAATCATAGTTATTTGTCTCTTCTACGATAAGAGTTCCACTGTTTCTGACCGATGAAGACGTGATTCTGTTTTGAGAGTCTGGACGCGCAATCCAGATAAGGCCGCCGAGGACGAGAATCGTTGTGACGATACCGATAATAGTTTTATTCATAGTGTTAATGAAATTTAGGAATACAAAAAATCCCCGCGATGAGGGATCGGCGGACGCATGATATAAACCTAGTTCGACAAAACGGTTTTTATATCAGCGCCCTATAGGATATTCGGACTGTTTTCGTGCCGGGCCAACCAACGCGTAAGTTTTTGTTTTTGAGGAGGAAGAAAAGAATTCTGAAACTGATACCTATAAAAAACGAGTTTAGGCGGACGGAAAAGAAAGAACGAGAGAAAAGCCAGGCCAATGAAAAGCAGAGATGTGAAAATAACAAGCGAAAGCGCGCTCATGACGTTTTCTCCAATAGTGGCCAGAGAAAAACTTCTGAAAGCATAAAAATGAAAATTAAGAAAAGCGGTTACGTCGCTTCCTTTTGGGCAATCCGTTCCTTGCGTGGCGGCGGCAACGCAACCGCCATGGCTATGGTTGGAGTTATGATTCATTGCGGCAAAGCCAAAAACAGCCACGCTGATAAATCCAATTATTGTGAATACCGAAATTACCGATTTCATGAATTTATATTAATCTATCAAGCCGGTTTTTACAATTGTCCCTTAACCCCCAGTCCAGTTAATTTAATAGGCGACACCGTGGTGTCGCCTTATTATAAATTAATCAATTTTCTAAAAAGCCAACGAGGAATAAACTTATGGCTTATAAACGAATTAAATATTGTTTTATCAACCCAATTATATAATTGGATAAAACTTTGATAAACGGGGTATTTTTCACGAATTTCACTTGCGAATTCGTGAAACGCAACGTATTTATCATGCGTGGTCTTAACGCTTTTGTTGTTTTGATTTTTTCTTATTTTTCTGGCAAGAGCGCGGATTTTATCAACGTCTTTTAATTTAATTGCCCCAACGCGGCAAATATATAAATGCAGAATTGTGTTCGGAGAGAACGTCTTAAATCGAAGCGGACCAAAATCAGTAGTTACTTCTAATTCTTCTATTTTCATGGTTTCCGGCGGCAAATCCTTTTTAATATCGCGAAAAACCATTGTGTAACCGTTTTCCCCTTTCTTTATATGATTTAAAAGTTGTATTAATGATTGATATTTTTTTTGCTTCGCGATATCAATATCAACCGAAAGGAAGGGTTCATTAAGAAGACGTTTCCGAATCACGGGGATGACATTTCTCGGGTCATCGAGCGCTATAATATCAACATCGCGCGCGGTGCCATTTTGCCTTATGGGAGAATATTTCTCTCCGCAAAACGCCATAAGCGCGATACCGCCGACAACCGCGTACGAGAGACCGCGTTTTTCTTCTTCGGCAAGCTCTTTAAAAATTCGTTGAGTCGCGTTAAAAAGCTTTCTTTCCAGTTCAACGTTTTCATATCCATCAACTTCTAAAATAGTAGAGGATAGAGACCTTGTCATAATCAATACCTCGGTTTGTTAAAAAGACTATGGTCTTTTTCTGATATCCTTATATAATAATTTTCATGTTTTTACAAGCCGATGATAGAAAACTTAATATTATAGACGAAACCGGGAAAATAATCGGCGATGATACGCGAGAAAATATTCATAACAAAGGTTTATTACATAAAGAAATACACGTTTGGTTTTATACGCCAAAAGACGAGATTATTTTTCAGCACAGAGAGAAAAACAAGGATACATTCCCGGATTTACTTGACGCGACAGTTGGCGGACACGTGGAAATAGGCGCGGATTATGAAGATACCGCGTTACAGGAATTGACGGAAGAAACTGGTATAAAAACAGAAAAAAACAAAATTCATTTTATTCAAATAATAAGAAGCAAAAACCATGACCAGACAACGGGTAAAACGAATAATGTCATCAGAGCAGTTTATGCTTATTGTTACGATGGGAAAATAGAAGACTTGAAAATAGAAAAGGGTAAGGCAATAGGATTTGAGGCGTGGCCATTGGAGAAAATTTTTAACCTTTCCGATAAAGACAAAAAATATTTTATCCCCGCCATACTTGAAGAAGAAATTTTAGAAATATTCCGTAAAATACAAAAACTTATATGAAAATAACGATTTGCGGCAGTATTGCTTTTATTAATGAAATGCAAAACGTCAAAAGAGAATTATAAATGTTAGAGCACGAGATAAAACTTCCGCCATCGGAGATTATTGACGGAAATGGCGATGTTATGCCAGTGAAAGAGTATTACGCGCTCCGCAAGGCAACAGACACAACCGATGGTTGGATTTGGGACAGAAAAGAAGAAGCGATGAGAAACCATTTTAATAAAGTTATATGGGCTGACGCAATTTTAGTTTTAAACATCACAAAAAACGAAATTTCTCACTATGTCGGGGCAAATACTCTTTTAGAAATGGGTTTGGCGTTTCATCACGGCAAGAAAGTTTTTCTTCTGAATCCAATACCTGAAATTTCCTACAAGGAAGAAATTTTGGGTATGCGTCCAATTGTAATTAACGGGGATTTAGCTTTAATTATTTAATATGAAACTATCAATTGGAATAATCGGTTTGCCGAACGTGGGCAAATCCACTTTATTCAAAATTTTAACCAATCAGGAAATAAATATCGCCAATTATCCGTTTGCCACCATAGACCCAAATGTCGGCGTTGTTCCGGTTCCGGACGAAAGGCTTGATAAGCTCAATGAGCTTGGCCGTTCAAAAAAAAGAGTCCCGGCCGTAATTGAATTTTATGATATCGCGGGACTTGTAAGAGGAGCTTATAAAGGCGAAGGATTGGGAAATCAATTTTTAGCCAATATCCGCGAAGTTGACGCCATTGTCCAGGTTGTCCGTTGTTTCAAAGAAGCCGATATTATTCACGTCGAAACAGAAGTTAATCCTTTAAGAGATTTGGAAATCGTCAATACGGAATTAATTTTAAAAGACTTGGAAATTGTTGAGAAACGACTTATTAAACTTGAAGGCGAAGCCAGAACCGGCGATAAACAAAAAATTAAAGATTTTGAAACGCTTAAAAATATCCGAGACGGATTAGCCAAAAATATTTTAGTAATTAACTTAATGACTCGTGAAGCCGTTAATGAAGCGGCAGTGAAAGAATTAAACCTTTTGACCGCCAAACCGCAGATTTATCTTTTAAACGGAAATATTGATGACGCCGACGAAGAACTTAGAAAAAAAATAGAATCACTGGGCGCGCGATATTTGATTTTCAATCTCAACACGTCAGAAAACATAAACGAGCTTATAAAAAAATCTTATGAAATTCTGGGACTTATAAGTTTTTTTACGACCGGCGAAGACGAAACAAGAGCTTGGACGATTAAAAACGGAGAAAAAGCCCCGCAGGCGGCCGGCGCGATTCACAGCGATTTTGAAAAGAAATTTATCAAAGCGGAAATTATAAATTGGCAAAAACTTTTGGATTTTGGAGGCTGGAATTCCGCCAAACAAAAAGGCGCCATTAGGCTTGAGGGGAAGGATTATATAGTCCAAGACGGCGATGTGGCGGTGATAAAACACGGATAAAATGGTAAAATAAAAATCATGTGGCTTTTTTACGCTTTTTTAGCTTCAATTACCGCCGCTTTGGTGGCGATATTCGCGAAAATTGGACTTAAAGACATCGATTCAACATTGGCGACTACAATCAGAGGTTTGATAATGGCGGCCTTTTTAGTTTTAATAAGTTTGTCTTTAAAAAAATTTGAAGGATTTTCTTTTAATACTTTCGGCGGTAAAGAATGGCTTTTTATAATTCTTGCCGGCATAAGCGGAGCATTATCTTGGCTTTTTTATTTTTACGCTTTGAAGCACGGAGACGCTTCCAAGGTTTCGGCGATTGACAGAACCAGCATAATTTTTGTCGTTATTCTGGCGGCTTTATTTTTAGGAGAAAAATTAGGAATCAAAGCGGTTGCCGGAGCGATTCTTATGATTCTTGGAGCGATTCTGATAAGTTTGTAATGATAGTTTTTTATTTTAGGATTATCAGAAAGGCCCCAGCCGGTATTTTGTCTTTATCTTTAGGCAAAATATAAAAAATATTTTTTTCCTCTCTTTTATTTTCTTCAAAAGTGTCGGTAATAAACATTACGGTTTGCGCCGGCATCGGAATTCCTCTCACATCAACTCCGCCGGCCTCAACTAAAACGTATTTGGGTAATTCTTTCGGAAGAGCGTTCAGTTCTCTTCCTATTTCAACGTAATTTTGACTGAAAGCGCCCGATATATGCTCGCTTTTTCCCCAAACAATAAAATAAGAAATATAAACTTCAACTACTAATAAGAGAAGTAGAAAGTAGAAAGTGGATAGTAGAAAAATTTTTCGTAATTTCGTATGTAATTCGTCTGCCTGCCGGTAGGCACGGTATTTCGTAGCCCATTGGTAAAGCCAAATTCCGCCAACGCCGGCCAAAATAAATATCGCTGGAGCCATTAAAATAGCGCGCAAGGAATGAGGAATTCCTTCGTTTGAAATCACAATAGGAAGGGCGGTGATAATGAGCCAACTGAATAATATAAGAAAGGCTTGCGAATATTCTTCTTGAAAGCGTTTCTTAAAAAACGTTCGCAAACCTAAGAAAATTCCTATTAGGAATAAAATTCCCACGGGCCAAAAAAGAAGAGGCTTTCCGGCTATGTTGTGTCTCCAATTATAATCGCCGGAAAAATTAAACATTCCGGCGGTTTTTAAAATATTAATTGACAAGTCTTTTAGCGGAGAAGGGGAATTGAATACGGATATTTGCGTTGTTCTACCTAAAAAATCCTGGGGGTTTTCAAGAAAATATAAACCCAATGGGGCGGCGACGATAAAAGTAAAAAGTAGAAAGCAGAAAGTAGAAAGTAGAATTTTTTTGCGGATTTGCCAATCTTTATTTTGAAACCAATAAAGCAAAATAATAATAAAGATTAAAAGCGGCGTGGCGCGATAGGCGATATAAGAATAAAAACCCAAGCCGTAAAAAATTCCGCCTAATCCCGCCATCGCCAACTGCTTTATTTTCGAACGAGCAGGTTTCGGATGAGAAAAATTTTTATTTAAAGCCAATAATAAAAAATAAATTCCCCACACCAAAAAAAACGGCGCCATAATCGCCCGGAAGCCGATGCGGGAAAAAAGGATGTGCCAGAAGCTCGTGGCGAGAAAAAAGGCGGAAAGAAACGCTAAAATTTCGTTTTTCCTCAACCCGCTTCGTCTCGCCCAGTATGCGGGACTCGCTTGTTCATCGGCTTGCTCGTCGCCCTCGGCGACACCCTGCCCTCCGTCAGCTGACGGACTGCGAGACGGTTTTCTTAACAAAGCCGTCTGCTTAAACAATTCTTTCGTCAAAAAATAAACCCCTAAAACCGTCAAAATGCCGAAAACCGCGGCTACGCTTCTCGGCACCCACGGTTCGTGACCGAAATTGACAATAAAAAAACCGATAATATTCGGCCACAAGCCTTCTCGGCCGTTGTTTTCCGGATAAAAAATTTTGAATTCTCCGGTTTCCCATGCCTCAACTCCGTTATTGGCGTAAATCGCTTCGTCCGGATAAAATCCGGGAGGCAATACATTGATATTGTAGAGCCTTAAAAAAGAGGCTAAAATTAAAACAATAAAAAATAACAGAAATTTATTATTCATGGACCAATTAAATAATAACACATTAGAAAAAGACATTAAAAGAATAAGCGGAGAGATTGAGAAAATAAAAAATTCTCCGGAATACAAGGAATCGTTAAAAGAAAAAGAAATTTCCGGAAAAGAATTGGTTAAACAAACTCTTGAGCCTATAATTCGGAAAGATTTTTCTTCCGATGAAAAAACGCCTCAATCAAACGCCAATTTAAGCGATTATAATTCTTCTTTTTTGCCCCAATACGTTAAAAACGCTTCTTCCGATATAAAAAACAAAATAGAAGAACTTATTAATTTTGTTTTTGAGCACGGCGTGGAAAAAGCCGTTAAGGAAGCGAAAAAAGAGGGGCCTTTTTTCCTGGACGCTTTTCACGACGCCTTGGCGGATAAGCTTTACGAAGAGCTTAAAAAAAGAAAACTGCTCTAAAATGTTTCAATATTTAATCGGAATAATCTTGGTTTTCATAGTTTTATCGGGTTTGTTTTTCGCATCTAAAAGCTTAAGAAAAAAAAGACTTGCCAATTCTTTAAATTTAAAACTTCTTCTGGTTAAGCTTCCTCAACAACATTCCAGCGACGACGAAAAAAAAGTTTTTGATTGGAAAGAAGAAATAAATACCTCCTCCCAACTTTTTAGTATTTTGGCCGGTTTAAAATCGTTCGTTGGTTTTGAAGTGGCGGTTAATCGCGTAGGAGAAGAAATAAATTTTTATGTAGCGGTTCCTTCGGAATCGCTTGAGTTCGTAAGCAGGCAAATAGAAGGCTTATGGAAAGATTCTCAAGTAAGTCCGATAGGCGATTATAATATATTTAATTCTTTCGGGACTTCTTTCGGCGCTTATATTAAACAAAAACATTCTTACGCTTTGCCGATTAGAACTTATTTGGAAGCCAACATAGACACTTTTTCTCCGATTCTAAGCGGTTTTTCAAAGATTAACGAAACGAACGAAGGGGTGGCGCTTCAGATTTTAATGAAGCCGGCGCCGGAATCAATAAAAAAGAACATTTTCCAGATGATTATTAATCTGAAAAAGGGAATGAGATTTGACGAAATTTTTAAAGCGGGCGTTCTAAAAGACGTAAATAAATTATTTACTCCGGAAAAAAAAGAAGAAGAGAAAAAAGAAAAAATTATTGACGAAGAAGCGATAAAATTATTGGGAACAAAAATATCAAAGCCTCTTTTGTCGGTGAACGCGAGAATACTGGTATCGGCTCTGAATCAAAAGAGAGCAGATGAAATATTTGAAAGCGTTTCCGGCGCTTTTTCCGGATTCGGCGCTCCGGACAGGCAAGAAATAAAAATTATCAGACCAAAAAATCCGAAGAATATAATTTATGAGTTTTCTTTCAGGGAATTTAACAATGAGGAAGCGGTTATTTTAAATTCGGAAGAATTAGCCAGTATTTTCCATTTTCCTTCATCAACAACGAATATTCCCAAGATAAATTGGCTTAAATCAAAGGAAACGGCTCCGCCGATAAACCTTCCCGATAGCGGCGTTTTAATAGGAGAAAGTAATTTCAGGGGAGAAAAGAAAAAAATTTATATATCCGATGATGACAGAAGGCGTCATGTTTATACGGTAGGCCAGACCGGAACCGGAAAATCAAATTTAATGACGAACATGGCGATAGATGACATAAAAAGAGGAAAAGGCGTCGCCGTAATCGACCCTCACGGAGATTTAATAGAAAAAATTTTAAGCCTTATTCCGGAAAACAGAGTGAATGACGTAATAATTTTTGACCCCTCGGACAGGCAAAGACCGCTTGGGATGAATATGCTGGAATATGATTTAAACAAGCCGGAAGAAAAAACATTCATCGTCAATGAGCTTTTCAGCATATTGGACAAGCTTTACGATATGAAAACCGTCGGCGGTCCAATGTTTGAACAATACACCAAAAACGCCATTTTACTGCTTATGGAAGACATGGCTAATGAACAGGCGACACTGATAGAAATACCCAGAATTTTTACGGATTCTGAATTCAGGAATAGAAAACTTGAAAGAATTAAAAACCCTATAGTGATAGATTTTTGGCAAAAAGAGGCCATAAAAGCGACCGGCGAGCATTCTTTGGCCAATATGGCGCCTTATATCACCTCAAAATTCAACAATTTCATAGCCAATGATTATGTCAGGCCGATTATCGGCCAATTTAAATCGGCGTTTAATTTCCGGCAGGCGATGGACAAGGAGAAAATAATTTTAGTTAATCTTTCCAAAGGTAAAATAGGGGACATTAACGCCAGTTTGCTTGGAATGATTATTGTCGGAAAAATTTTAATGGCCGCCTTATCAAGAGTTGATATTCCCGAAGACGAGAGAAAAGATTTTAATCTTTACATAGACGAGTTTCAAAATTTTACAACGGATTCAATAGCGACTATTTTGTCGGAAGCCCGGAAGTACAGGCTTAATTTAACAATCGGTCATCAATTTATCGCCCAGCTTACGGAAAAGATAAGAGACGCTGTTTTTGGAAATGTCGGAAACATAATTTCTTTCCGGGTCGGGGCGCAAGACGCGGAATTCCTAAAAAAGCAGTTTGAACCTGTCTTTAATGAGCGCGACCTTCTGGGTATTGACAATTTTAATTCATATGTTAAGTTTTTGGTGAATGGACAAACCACAAAACCATTTAACATAAAAACAACGCCGCCGCTAAAAGGAAATTTTGAAAGCGCGGAAATTATAAAAGAGAACTCAAAATTAAAATACGGCAGGGACTTTTCCGAAGTAGAGGAGGAAATTTTTAAAAGATTGAGAGTTTAGCGGCTATAGAAAATTAGTAAAAAATTAAGGCCGATAAAATTAAATCAAATAATAAAATTTTTATGAACAAAAATGTATTTCTCAATCGTGATTGGTTAATAAAGAGCGCGATAGTCGGCGCGGTGATGGTGGCGATGGCGTTGTCCTTATCTGCGTTTGCGGCGATTGATTTCGGTTCGGTTGCATCGTCCACAAATTCCTCAAGCGGCGCATCTACGCTAGTTATAAGCAAACCATCCTCAACAGTTTCGGGAGATTTTTTGATTGCAAGCATTGTCTTTAATGATGGTTCGGACCGCGCAATCACTCCTCCATCCGATTGGATGCTTATTCGAAGAACCGACAACAGCAACAAAATAGGGATGGTTACGTATTACAAAGTTGCCGGCGGTTCTGAACCAAGCACCTATTCGTGGGGTATTGCAGACCCAGACCGTGCTACCGGTGGTATTATCCGTTACACAGGTGTTAATACTTCTGATCCGATTGATGATCATAGTGGTAATACTGGTAATACTGGTAATACTGACGATCCTCTCGCGCTTTCAACGACCACAACACAAACAAATGATCGTGTCATCGCATTTTTTGGCGTTGAAGCGGAAGAGACTTTCAGTACACCGAGCGGAACAACAGAGCGTTATGACCTGACAAATTCTAACAATAATGGTCCAGCCGCGGCGGCATTTGATTTTACCCAGGTGAGTGCCGGTGCAACTGGCGACAAAGAATCAGATAACAACGGCAGTGATAGTGATCGATGGGTTGCGCAACAAATTGCGCTTAAGGTTGTGCCGCCGCCACTTCCTTCCGGCACCATCGTCATAGTCAAAAACGCCATCCCGGATGACGCGCAAGACTTTACGTTTACGAGCAATATCAC
>CAYIEP010000012.1:0-12186 GCA_964362515.1 uncultured Candidatus Saccharibacteria bacterium
GACCAAGTTAGACATTGAGAGTTTTCGGAAGAAGGTACGCGCTCGCTTCGCTCGCCTGACGGCGGGTGGAGCCGCTCCCACCCCAGCCGCGCCTTCGACACTGTGAGAGTGTTATGAACAATAAAACAATAAATAAAGTCGTTAAATTTACTGAAGATTTAGTTAATGGCAAAGATTTTAGCAGATCAGAAGTCCTTAATGTTCTAAATCTTATTGATCACTTCGATCGCAACCTTAATGTTTACAAGGGGATTTTAGCTATTTACCATTTTTCAAAATTCAAGGAGTTCCCTGATAGAAGTTTTGAAAATCTTAAGACAGACAATAGTTTTTCTAACTGCCTCTCTCTTTTGAGCGAAGATATTTTGCCCCCTTCTGAAATAGGGGGAATATTTTTAAATATACTCACAATTTCAGATAGTAATGAGGCATATAGAGATATTTTGATGGGATGTTTTTATGGCGCCTTGTGGCCATTTATGAATAATCCGCAAAATATCGAAGCGGCTGTTGATTATGGACTAGCGATAATTAGATCAGCTTTCAACTTAGATAACTTTGACGTCCAGAAAAAATTAAACCTTGATAAAAAAGATAAAGCAAAAGTAATTAATTTAGCTGGTAGCGGTAAGAAAGGGATTAAATTACTCAACATAAGTTCAATGACTGCCATTATCACTGCGACGGTCGGTAAAGCAATCGGAGAAAATATTATAGTAGAGAAAACTATATCAAGAGCAACTTCAAGTATAACTGGGTCCAGCGACATTTTTGAACTTCTTGGAGTAAATCTGAATTTGCCTATTAGAATGATGGCCGACATTTCGCTCAAAACAAAACTGGGAGTATTCGATATAAACGCCGTGGTGCCAAAATTCAACCATGTTTACGATGGTCGTTTGCACGATGTCCAAGTTTTCGCTGGATTGGTTGGCGGAGCGGCCATAGTAAATCCAGTTGACGCTGATTTAATCAACTATGGCCTGACAAGGGGATCGACAAAATTGTGCTTAGCTATTCTAAGTAATTTATACCCCGATAAGAGCATTTTTGTTCTCCAAGGAAAGGATCAAACTGACGAGCCGGTGATAGATCAAATTTCAATAGCGGCCGATACGGAAATTGCACAAAATATCCAAAGTCAAATGACTGTTGTTAAGGTGAATCCGAAAGACTTCGGCTTTGATTTTAGATCATTTGAATATATTGAAACAACCCAAAGTCTAAAGGAAAATCTTAATGAATTTATTAAGGTTTTAACTGGTAGGGGCAATAAAGATTTTGAACAGGCGATAGCGATGGAAGTCGCCCTAAATCTTTTTGGATTAGGAATAACTAACGATTTGAAAACAGGAGCAACCTTGGCACTAGAAGCTATTCATTCCGGTAACGGAACTAAAGTCGTTGAAGATTTGGTTGCTCATTCAAACGGAGACACGCAAAGATTTAATAATTTAGTAAATATTTAACATGGAAAGGAGCTTGATTAATTATCTTATATTACCTAAAGGAGTGCAGAGTATTTTTTTTAAATCTTATGTTTATTTTGTGCCATTTCTGTACTCCTTAACCATTGATTTTAAATACCTGCAAAATTTTCTTCTATTTCTTCTGATATTCACTTTATTTGAATTCGTCATAAATCCCTCCAGATATCAACTCAACGACATTGCAGATTACAAAGAAGATCGGCAAAGACATCATCACTGGGAGCGTCCGGTAAACCAAGAAAATGAATCTTTGATTCTCGCAATTGCACTGTCAAGATTTACTATCGGTGCGGCCATCGCTTTCTTTTTAAATGTGAAACTCGTTTATTTGGTAATAGCGTTTTTGGCGCTTCAGTTTTTCTATGATCACTTCGCCAAAAAATTTTCTCCTCTTTTAGCGATCTTTGCTGTTTCTATAGCATATCCATTAAGATCTCTAACGGTATTTTATGGCTTAGGAATGGGATTAGATAAAACAAGTATGCTCCTTTTGTTGTCTATATTACTTTATTCAACTTACATGGTTACTCAATGGCGCAGACACGAATCGCTTTTTATCACAAAAAACAAATTGGTGCCAAAATCACACTCGGAATTCTTTAGTAGCCATAGAATTAAGTTTCTAATTTTTCCTACCTTGTTGGTATTTTTACTTGCTTTTATACTACTGATTGTCTCATTGATAAAAATAGAAACTAATAGTGCCGTAATAATTTACGGAATATCGTTATTGTTGGTAACGATCCTTTCATTTTCCAGCAAAGACACTCTCAAAAAAATAATTGCTCAATCCCATAATATTATTATTGCTTTCCTGTTTATTGTTTTAATCCTTGATAGATTTTTCATTGGTTTAGCTGCTGCTATAATTTCAATCTTTGTAATCTTCTGGTATCACCGGATTTATGCAGAAAGATTTGCCAATAATTATTTTAACGAAACACATTATGAAAAAACCTAAAAGGCATATTTTACAAAAAACACAAATTGCGAAAGATGATTTAGATCATGCCTTGAAAGAGGTAAGAATAGATCGAAATTTTGTGCGAAATATTATTTTAAAAGAAGGTTATTCTCCCATTAAGAAGTCAATAGCTATCGGATCAGTTTCCGACCTAAATTTTCTAAGAAGCAAATTCTCCTGCCATTATAATTTGGAAAAATTTAACGATGTTCCAAAGTCAAGACAGCATTTTGTTACCGGATTTGGCCCAACCAATGCCCCGACAGGCGGCACTCTCTCGATGATCTTAAGAGCGATGTTTTTCGAACGAGAAACTGGCATTGACTCCACTATCATTATTTCTAATCTGGGCGCATTTAATTCAAGAAATATTGACTTAGAAAAAATTGGCTATCTTACCGAGAGATTCATCAAATTTATCCGTTTCCTTGGTTTTAGAGGAGAATTAAGAACTCATAACGAGTTTAATTTACTTGTAGCTTCGAGCTTAACCTCTAAAGTATTAACTATTAAGGATTTTTTGGAGAACGAGGAGGCAACTACTAATTTATATAAAAAACTAGGGATTCAAGGCAAGGATTTCCCCACCTTTATTGATGCAAATTTTACAGTGGCTGATATTCTTTTGCCTTGTATTTTAAAAAAGAAGGAACGGGTATTAGTTTTTGTAGGCATAGAGGAATATTACTTTCCAAAATTAGCAAATCTAGTAATACAAAGATTTAATAGAGATTATCCCAAGCAATTTATCTCTGAAAATGCGTTGGTTACAGCGACATTCGGTCATCTTATTGAGGGGTTGAATGGCTTTCCTAAAATGTCCAAAAGTATTCCGGAATCTTCCATTAATCTTGATTATTCTCCGGAAGAATTGGAACGAACAATATTAAGATGTAACCCAAGAGACGAAAAAATTGTTCTCCAAATGATCAATTTGGTTTCCGACTGGAATTTAGAAAGAGTTAATAGAGCAAATACGGCTTTTGAAAAAAATAGCAAGGATTGGCTGAGGTTTAAAAAGGATTATCTGAAATACTTTGTCGGTTTAAAAATGGCTTGGGAAAAGACAGAAAATAAAAAGTACAGATTTAAAATTGATTCGCTTTTTAGATAAATTTATGAGTGGGGTTAAAACTATTTTAATTTTAGGTGGAACCGGATTTGTCGGAAGATCTGTGGTAGAAAAATATTTGAAAAATAATTGGCGGGTTGTTATTACAACGAGAATAAAAAGTATAAACGAAGCGAAAAGCAAATTATTATTACATGGATTTAATAAAAAGTTTCTGGAAAAGTACGTATCTGATAATTCACTCTTATTTGCTTTTAATGTTGATCTAACTGAAGAAAAATGGTTTCAGAGAGACAATTGGACTAAACTACTTAATGGGTTAAATATAGCACCACCCTCTATCTCGAGAATTATAAATCTCGTTGGGGAAACATCCAAATCCGTCGATGAAATTTTAAGATCAAACATCAAAACTTTGGAAAGTATTTTTACTTCAGTAAAATATATAAAATCTCAAAATAGAAGCATGCTTTTCGTAAATATGGGCTCTGTCGCTGAGAAGAAGTACGGCAAAACTTTATCTCCCTATGAAAATGCGAAAAAGATCGCTCGTCAGGAAATCGAGGAAAGTAATTTGTGCCATTTTCATTTTATAGCTCACTATATCAAAGGCAAGGGAGAACAAAAAATGAAATCAGCCGCTCCTGTTTTATGGAATAAACTAAAATTTTCGCGCAAGTGGCTTTCTGGCTTTAAAGTAGGCGTAATAGACGTAGATGATTTGGCAGAAGTTATTTATCATCTTCTTGAAGTCATCAGAATTACACCGCCAGAACATAGACCTATTGAGGTTAATGTTACCAATGGCGAGTTGGTTTTCGGCGAAATGGTTAAAAATCTTCTTCCAGAAAATAAACGAGATATTCCTAAATTAATTATTCCCAATTGGTTGGAAAAAATTTTTCTGCGCTTGTATTCTATTGTGATTCCCTTAATAAAACCAAACAATCAATTCGCGCAAAGATTAGCCAGCTTTGCCAAAAGAAGTTTAATAGATTCTAAAAAACAAAACAGGTCAGAGATTTTTAGGACCGCCGAGGATATAAAAAAATTAGCATTAGATGTGGATAATTACAAAGCGCTGGAAAGAAGTCCGAATTTAATTATTGCCAATAAACACTATCCTGTAATTTATGTTTTAAGAGAAAGAAACAAAGAAGAATTAGAGCAAATAGTTCAAAAAGCTCTTGTGCCCTAACTAGTCATTGGCTGAGTCTTTGATATTCAGAAATCGGGGGTGGGCCATTTTTATCACGTCTCATTGCAAAAAAACCTATACGATACTTTCTTTTATATGGTAGGGTAGAAAACCGATGAGGCATTACCTCCAAAACATCCTCGAAGCCAAAATATCTTACAAGTTTAAAAATGGCTTTCTTGTTTGGAATTAAAGATAAATTATTTTTGCTAGAAGCACCAACTTTATACTTTTCAGATATATCTTTCGATGGATGAGGCATGTATTTCCAAATGAATTCTAAATCCCTTTCTGTGTGTGGAGATGAAATAAATTGATTTTGCAATTTACTGTAGTCTACTTTTGTCCGCTTCTCAAACTCTAAATATTTTTCTGCTGAAAGTATTTCGTCATCCACAAATAAACCTTCAAGATCATTTTCATCCATATCATTAAGCATCCACCAAGAAGGAATGTCTTCATCTTGGCCAGTACTATAATGAACATGGGAATCAACTAAAAGCGTTGATTTCGTTACCTCTGAAATTTTCTTTATGACGCCGATCGGATCCTCAAGGTGGTAAAGTATTCCTGCAAGAATCGATAAATCAAATTTCCCTAAATCTTTTTCATTAATTTCTTCAGCATTAAGCTGAAGGAATTTAACATTTTTTGTCCGCAGATATTCCTTAATAGCATTAGCTTGTTTTATATTCTTTTCATTGGCGTCTATTCCTATTATTTCTTTAGGTTCATATTTACTTGCCTCAAAAGAAAATCCGCCACAATTGCACCCGACATCTAAAATCCTCAAACCCTTAAGAGATTGCCCAAATAATTTCAAAAGCGGCGGAAAGAAAAAGTTGATAGCCATTCTCATTCTGTAAGTTTCTGGTGCGGTGTTAAAACCATTTCCTAAATCAATATCATGGAAAAATGGGGTAAAATTTTGTAGTTCTTTTGGAATTTTTTGTTTTCTCATGGCTTTGAAAAAGAAAGGCTGGGATTGCCTTTGTTGCAACAACCCCAGCCTATTAATCGAATCGCAAGGCCTTCCTGACTTCATTGAGAGTTTCGATGGCGTTTTCTCTCGCCACCTTGACTCCTTCTTCTAGGACGGACGGAATGTACGACGGATCCCGTGTGATCTCAGCTCTCTTGGCCTGAAATTCCTCGATGAAGCTCTGAACGATGCGGGTCAAAAGTTGCTTAAACTGACCCATTACCGGTTTGCCGCTCTTGTGTGCTTGAATGGTGGCGTCTACCTCATCGCGTTCCGATTCGGTTTTCGCGAGTCCCTTAGCAACCAAGATGTGGCTTTCCAGTTTTTCGTTCATCACTCCCTCAAAGGCGGTTTCGGCAACTTTGATCTTGTTGGCGACCGTCTTTATATCATCCGTCAAGAAGATAGCACCGCCAGGATTGGTCTTGCTCATCTTGCCCTCTCCCTTTAGGGAAAGGATGCGCAGCGATTTGACCTGCAACACCTGAGGAATCGGGAAAAGTTCCCCGTACCTCTTGTTGAACCTGCGGGCGAGCAAGCGTGTGACTTCCATGTGCGCGAGCTGATCTTCCCCCACCGGCACCTTTTTGGCTCTGTTCAATAATATATCAGCAGCCATCAGGACCGGATAGAGAAAAAGGAGAGCGTTCGCCGTCTCCGGCCGTGCATTGTTCTTGAGCTTATCCTTGAGAGTTGGCACCCTCAAAAGTTCAGCGACAGAAACAAGCCTTGCCAATAGGGCAGTGAACGTGGTTATCTCTCCGGCTATATCCGACTGGAGATAGATCTTTGCTTTTCGCGGATCCACTCCAAGCGCGATATAATCAGCCACGACTCCGTGGATGTACTGTCTCACAGTAGACGGTTCGTTGTCCGTGATCGCGTGAATATCGGCAACGAAAACTACAGGAGACACGCCTTGTGCCTGAAGTTCAACAATGGGCGCAACTGCCCCCAGGTAGTTTGCGACTGTCAAGTCGCCAGTGGGCCTGATGCCCGTCAGTAACTCAACCTTGTACTGCATAAACACCTCCTTACTTTGGGTTTTGGCCTTTTTCAAGGCACTTAAATTGCTAGCGCCAGTATAATCATTTTTTCTACTTTTGTCAAGACTATGGGGCATATTCTTATTTTTTGTTGATAAATTTAATAATATCTTGTTTCCTATACCGCTTTACATTTCGCAAGGTTGGCCTAAAAAGCTTTAATATACTTTTAGCATCCCAACGCCTCAAGGTCATACCAGAAACGCCGAGTATCTCAGGTACTTGTTTCATTATTAGTAATTCCGGGAGTTTTCCTAAATCCATAACACGCCCTAAAACTTTATCATTACTATACTTACCGTAACAGAGCGAATGAATTTTGTAAAATTTAATTTAGCCGTCCAGCAGGCGAGCGAAGCCGCGGGGCGGGTCAATTTCGTTTAAAGTAGGTTCGCACTGAGTTCGGTAATTGCGACAAAGCGCGAATGTACCGACCAAACTAAGCTTGGTCAAGGTACGCTTAGCGTACCTTGACCAATAACAAAAAATCGCCGATATCGGCGATTTTTTGTTATTAAAATATTCGTTTGATTATTTTTCGTTCGCCCAAATTACGAAAGTAAACACTTTCTTTCCTTTGCCTAAATCGCGCTCGTAAAGAGAACCTTTCCCGTCTTTCGATTTTCGCGTCTCTTTACCCCACTCCTTTGGATTCGTGGTATCAATATCATCATTGTTCGCAGGCGCTGAAGAAAATATTTTATTGTACACTGTCGTGATGGCATCAAGATGTCCATAAGTAATGGCGAGCTGGTCATAATCGTGCTGATTCGGACGCTGATTTGACGCGGGACTGTTTGTATAGTCCATACAGGTATTAAGGTTGGCGTTGCTGAAATCCTCGTCTTGATGGTCAAGTCCCAATGTGTGCCCGATTTCCTGACACATTACAAATTGTTTCCATTCCGGCGCGTTATAGGGAGAAATATTAAAATACGTATCATTCACTTTTACCGAACTTTTTGTAATATGACTGCCGCTTACCCATATTGAGGCAACGCCAAGCCAACCATTATTGCCGTAGGTTTTATTACAAACCTCTACGCGGCCGTTCGTAGGTTTACAGTTGCCTTTTGATTGGCCCAAAACAACGGAAGTATCCAATACCGATGACTGGCTCCAATCAACCGATGAAGCAGCGAGGTACGAATCCCACGCTAATGAAACATTATCTCCTAATTTTAAATTAAAAGGATTGGCCGTGCGCGCCCAATGATAACCATTCCACGAATGACTGGCTTGAGCGATAAAAATAAACGCTCCCGCGACAAACAAAATAACAAAAGAAAAAACAAAAATTTTTATGTAACGCATAAATATAAAATTAAATCTTCCCTGCCCGAAAATTCCCGGCTAGAAATAAGTGGGTGGACTCAATTCCGACGTAAAATCGGAACACTGTTGCCCTCCCTTTTGAAATAACTTGACCCGAGATTCTAGAGCAGGGTTACTTACATAATAGCAAAAATTGCCAAAAGTCAAAAGTTAATAACTTTATTCGTAAATCTCGCTGTTTTTAAACCAAAGCTCTATTTCCAGTTTTGCTTCCTCCTCTGAACCTGAAGAGTGGATAAGGTTTCTTACCGCTTTTTGGTTCAAATTAGCGACTATCGGCGATTCAATGGCGTAATCTCCTCTTATTGTCCCGGGTAAAGCTTCTGATGGATAAGTTGAGCCGACTATTTTTCTTACTGCTTCAACCGCCCCGTATCCTTTTAAAATAATCGCGACTACGATTCCCTCTCGCAAAAAATCCGCGTTCCACTTTTGAATAAGTTTTCCGATTTCCTTATTGCTCAATTTACTGAAATTTTCTTTCGGGTCAAAACCGACTTTCTGATAAAAATCTTTTACTTTCTGTCCAACTTTTTCAAACCAATCGTCATTATGTCCGTAATGTTTATATGCTATATTTTCATCCACTTGAATCGCTTTTAATCCGACAATTTTTAAACCGGTTTTTTCAAACCTGTTTAATATTTCTCCAACAAGCCCTCTTTTAACGCCGTCCGGTTTTATTAAAATTAAAGTTTTTTCTTCTTGAATGTTCATATTTAATTTTTCTTTATATTTATGTGTAATTCATCAAGCTGTTTTTTATCAACTTCGCTCGGCGCTCCCATCATTAAATCTCTGCCGTCTCCGGTTTTCGGAAACGCCATTACTTCTCTGATATTGGGTTCATTTTGTAAAATCATCATCAATCTATCAATTCCCGGAGCAATCCCGCCGTGCGGCGGAACGCCGTATTTAAAAGCTTCAAAAATATGGCCGAATTTTTCTTCAATCTCTTCTGTTTTATTTTCCATTGCTTTAAAAACCGATTTCAATAGTTCCGGGTCGTGAATTCTTATTGAACCTCCGCCTATTTCATAACCGTTTAAAACAAAATCATATTGATAAGCGATTATTGAAGACGGGTCTTTTTTAAATTTGTTCCAAAAATCTTCAACGTTTTCAACTTTCGGCATGGTAAAAGGATGATGAACAACGTCCCATCTTTTTTCTTCTTTTTTCCACTCAAACATCGGAAAATCAACGATAAAAAGAAAAGCCAATTCATCCGAATTATTTTTATTTTCTCTTGCGTCCGGCTTGTCGGAATTATATTTTTCAATCGCTTCTTTACAAGACATTCTTGGAATTCTGCCGTCTTTATCAAGTTTTAATTTTTTATCGGGATAAAGTTTTCTGACAAGACCTAAATAAAGCTCTTCGGTAATGTTTAAAATTTCTTCCTGCTCAATAAAACTCATTTCTATATCAAGCTGGGTGAATTCCGGCTGGCGGTCGCCTCTTGTGTCTTCGTCTCTAAAACATCTGGCTATTTGAAAATATCTTTCAAAGCCGGAAACCATTAAAAGCTGTTTGTATTGCTGGGGAGACTGGGGCAAGGCGTAAAATTTTCCCGCCTCAAGCCTTGAGGGGACAAGATAATCCCTCGCTCCTTCTGGGGTGGATTTCCCCAAAATAGGAGTTTCTATTTCCACGAAATCCCTTTCTGACAGAAAATCGCGGATAAATTTTATTACCTTGGAACGCACAATGATGTTTTTTTTCAATCGCGGCCTTCTTAAATCAAGATAACGGTATTTCATTCTTATTTCTTCTCCGATGTCGTAGCCGTCGCCGTCAATCGCGAACGGCAAATTTTCCGAAAAGTTAAGCGTTTCTAATTCCTCCGCCTGAATTTCAAACTGGCCGGTTTCAATTTCGCTGTTTTCCATTCCTTTCGGCCGGCGGCTTACTTTTCCTTTTATTTTAACCGCCCATTCCGAACGCAATTTATCCGCTAATTCGTAAAGACTTTCCGGTTTCGGCAAAAAAACAATCTGGGAAACTCCGCTTCTGTCTTTTAAGTCAATAAATATTATTTTTCCGTGGTCTCTTCTTTGAGCCACCCAGCCCATTAATTCCACGTCCTCTCCTTCTCTATTAATTATTTCGCGGTTTAAAATACGCATTTAAAAATTATAATACACCATTTTCTTCTTGATTGTAAACAAACCGGTGTATTGATATAATTTATTCTGATGCAAAACAACAACGATACAATCTTTCTCGCTAAAACAAACTTCAGAAATAGCGAAAAAGTTTTCGGCATTAAGCCTCCTGACAGACGCCAACATGTTTATGTTATCGGGAAAACCGGCTCCGGCAAAAGCGTTCTCCTTTCCAATATGATGATTCAAGACATCATTAACGGCAAGGGCGTGTGTGTAATCGACCCTCACGGCGAACTTGTTGAAAATATAATTTCTAAAATACCCAAAAGCCGGATTAATGATGTGATTTACTTTAACGCCGCCGACACCGACTACCCCATTAGTTTTAATATTCTTGAAATATCCGACCCAAAATATAAACATCTCGTTGCTTCCGATTTGATAGGAATATTCACGAAAATCTGGGCGAATGTCTGGTCTGCCAGAATGGAATATATTTTAAATAACTGTGTTTTGGCGCTATTAGACACTCCGGGCACGACTCTTTTGGGAATAACAAGAATATTGGTTGATAAAGACTATCGGCAGAAAATTATCGCCAACATAAAAGATCCTGTTGTAAAATCTTTTTGGATTCACGAATACGAAAGTTGGCGAGACCAATTCAGAAACGAAGCGATTGTTCCCATTCAAAACAAAGTCGGCCAATTTTTGTCCACTTCTTTAATAAGAAATATCGTTGGCCAGCAAAAAAGTACGGTGAATATTAAAGACGTAATGGATAATCAAAAAATCCTTTTAATAAACGTCTCTAAGGGAAGGGTTGGAGAAGATAATTCGGCTTTGTTGGGCGCGATGTTTATCACTAAAATCCAGTTAGCGGCCATGGAACGGGTGAGGATATTGGAAGAAGAAAGAAAAGATTTTTATTTATATGTTGACGAGTTTCAAAATTTCGCCACCGAATCATTCGCGACAATTCTTTCTGAAGCAAGAAAATACAGGCTTAATCTGACGGTCGCGCATCAATATATCGGCCAGCTTTTAACCGAAAAATCCACAGAAGTAAGAGACGCTATTTTTGGAAATGTTGGAACAATGATCGCTTTCAGAATCGGCGCGACTGACGCGGAATTTTTAGAAAAAGAATTTGAGCCGGAATTTAATATACAAGACATAATAAATCTTCCAAACTATCATATTTATTTGAAACTTATGGTTGACGGAGTAACAAGCAGACCGTTTTCTGCCACGACTCTTCCCCCTTTTCCCGTATCGGCTCATGACGAATATAAAGAAGAAATAATAAAACTCTCAAGAAAATTATACGGCCGACAGAAAGAATTAGTTGAGGATGATATTTCCCGATGGAGCGGTTTTGAATCATCAAGGCAACCGGCGGGAAAAGAAGAAGGAAAAGAAAGATATCCCAAAAAAGAATTCCGCCCGCAATTTAAATACGCGGACAATCTTGGCGACATCGGAATAGAATTCCAGCCCCAAAAAAGAAAAACTTCCGTTTTTGAAATAATGGAAGAAAAAAAGGAAGCGCCGAAACAGGAAAGCCGCGAGAAATTTATTTCTCTTAACGAATTGGCTAAAACCGAAGATAAGAAAGAAGACAAAAAAATAGAAGAAAAAGAAAAAGTTGAAAGAAAAACTCCGGATATTGAAGAATTAAAAGAGGCTATTAAAAAAGCGATTTCGGGAAGTTAAATTATGCCGGTTTAACTTACTTTGAATGCGGGATGTTCTTCAAGACAACTTGCTTTGTTGGAGATAGTCAGCCGGCAAGAAAAATCTTTTTTATTGCCGGCGAAACTGGTTCTGAAAAATGATTTTCTGAAGCAAATCCGCGAGCGGATTGAAGAAAGATTTTTTGTTTTGTTTAATGACCGACAATACATTTCGTAATTCAAAGTAAGTTAAAACTTCTCCAGTAATTTTATTAAAAGCCTTACGGGAGTGCCTATCGCTCCTTTTGACAA